>CAJXNF010000377.1 GCA_913056375.1 uncultured Pseudomonadota bacterium
TATAGATAAATCTTAGAAAGATTCCATCTCATTTGCTCAAGGGCTTATGGAAGAACTGGCAGAACTTCGAAACTACATTCAATCCGAAAGATACGCAGAGGCACTACTCCTGATTGATGAGTTAGAAGAGATGAGCAAAGAAGACAAACTCAATAAAATTCATAGTCACGCTATTATCTTGTTGCTTCATCTGATCAAGCAACACGCAGAACAGCGCAGCAGTCGCTCTTGGGAGTTTTCACTTGCAAATGCAATTCATCAAATCACTCGGATCAACAAACGAAGAAAATCAGGTGGTCATTATGCCGATGAGGCCTTACTCAGAGAGAGCTTTCAAGAGGCCTTCCTAATTGCCTTGAAACGTGCTTTTCTGGATGCCTTTGAGGGGAAGTTTGATGAGCTCGAACTGGAAGCAAAAATCAACAAAGATCAGATTTTGGAAGATGCTTTCTCGCTGTTACAATAAATAAGGGATTACGCTCGAAAATTTGAGTCGTTTGAATCAGCTAGCAATTCTGCTTTCAAACTTTTGGAAGGAACACAATGAACTGGCAAGAAGTCTGTGATGATCCAATTCTACAAAACCTACCCTATAAAATTGAACTGAATCGCCATGGAGAGGTGGTCATGAATGCAGTCAGGATGGAACATTCATTTTATGTAGAAAGAATTCAATTCTTATTGAAAGACTTTCTCCCAAACGGTTATTGTCCTCCTGAATTGGCAGTGGAAACCGAAGATGGAGTGCGTTCTCCTGATGTTGCTTGGATCTCTCGCGAGCGTGCTTTGGCAAGTCGTGGTGCCTTGTACGCGACAGTGGCTCCAGAAATTTGTATGGAAGTGATGTCTCCCGGCAACACAGAGCTACAAATGACCGAGAAGCGGAGGTTGTATTTCAAGGCCGGTGCAGAAGAATTCTGGCTTTGTTCAGAAGAGGGGAAAATACGATTTTTCACACCATTCGGGGAATTAGAATCCTCCAAGCGAGTGCCAGATTTTCCCAACAAAATTGAGCTTTTTTCAGAGTAAGCCTGCAGTTGCACCAACTCACTCGTGGTAATCCATTGCCTTATAGCCCTCACGTTTGATCAGCTCATCACGCTCTGCAGATCTTAGATCTTCTTGAACCATTTCAGCCACAAGTTCTTCAAAACTGATCTTGGGCGTCCAACCAAGTTTCTTTCTGGCTTTGCTGGCATCTCCAAGGAGTGTTTCAACTTCCGTTGGACGGAAGTATCGAGGATCCACCATGACGATCTGCCTACCTTCAACAGAACCAACCTCGTCAACCCCCTCTCCCCCCCACCTAATTGGCAGGCTAAGTTCTTTTGCTGCAGCATCTACAAATTCACGCACAGAGTGCTGTACCCCCGTTGCAATAACAAAGTCCTCTGGCTGTTCCTGTTGTAGCATGAGCCACTGCATCTCCACATAGTCCCTCGCATGTCCCCAATCACGCTTTGCGTCAAGGTTACCCAAGTACAATTTCTTTTGAAGTCCGAGTTTGTACTTCGCTACTGCTCGAGTGATTTTTCTAGTTACGAATGTTTCACCTCTCAAAGGAGATTCGTGGTTGAATAAAATGCCATTGCAAGCAAAAATGCCGTAAGCTTCTCGGTAGTTTTTGCAAATCCAGAAGGCGTAAAGCTTGGCTACCGCGTAAGGGCTTCGAGGATAAAATGGTGTGGTTTCACTTTGAGGAACTTCCTGCACCAATCCGTATAACTCAGAGGTAGATGCTTGGTAGAATTTGGTCTTCTTTTCTAGACCTAGAATTCGGATGGCCTCCAAAATTCTCAGTGTGCCAATGGCATCGGCATTTGCAGTGTACTCTGGAGTTTCGAACGATACCTTAACGTGGCTTTGTGCAGCCAGATTGTAGATTTCATCCGGCTGAGTTTCCTGAACAATGCGTATCAAGTTGGTGCTATCCGATAGGTCACCGTAATGTAACTTGAATTTTAAGTTCTTTTCGTGTGGATCTTGGTAAAGGTGATCGATGCGCTCGGTATTAAACAAACTGCTTCTGCGCTTTACCCCGTGTACGGTGTATCCCTTTTCCAATAATAGTTCTGCCAGATAAGCTCCATCTTGACCTGTAACTCCTGTGATTAGTGCGGTTTTTGACATAGATTGTGCGAAGGTAATACCTCTTTACGTTGTTTTTTAAAGCAGGTTCGTTTACTGAACGATAAACCAGTTATTCAGCAGATTCTCTTTGTTGTATTGCATCTCCTCTCCAGTGACGTGATCCTTCACTAGTTTACCTGCGGCTTTAGCAATGGCGTGACCAGCTCCAGTATCCCACTCCATGGTAGGACCAAACCGTGGATAGATGTCAGCAACGCCCTCAGCCACCAAGCAAATCTTGAGGCTCGAGCCCATGGAGGCAAATTCAATCTCACCTTTTTCCTTTTTAAGCTCATCCACAAACGCCTGCGTTTCATCGCTGAAGTGGCTTCGGCTTGCCACCACGATATATGGTTCGGTAGGTTTTGATTTAGGTATAGCGGTGGTGTTTTCGAGAATCGAATCAACGGAGGCAGTAGGTTCGACATTTTCTGCCACCCAAGCTCCGTTGCCCACATCGCCCACGAAAAGCTTCTTCAACACTGGCGCGTATATGATTCCATTAATAGGAAGCCCATTCTCAATGAGGGCAATGTTTACGGTGAATTCTCCATTTTTCTTCACAAACTCTTTGGTTCCATCAAGCGGATCTACGAGCCAAAATTGATTCCAATCCTTTCTCTCCGCATAATCCATATGCTTGCCCTCTTCGCTTAAAATTGGAATATCCGTTTGCTCTAAAAATGACATGATTGCCAAGTGACTCTTTTTATCTGCCTCGGTCAATGGACTTTCATCGGCTTTGGTTTCCACTTCAAAATCACGCGCATGAACCTGCATGATTTCTTCTCCGGCCTTCAACGAGGCCTCAATAAGCAGTCGTTTAAATTTCATGTTGCAATGATGGGAAATATTCATCGCACTTTTTGTGACTTGGAAAGAGGTTTTACTCAATCAAAAGTTTGCTTGTAGTGAAGCTTTCTCCGATGGTAATCGTCATCGTATAAACACCTGGTGGTAGTTCTTTCAACTCAACGGTGGTTTGTTCACTGTTTGAAAGATTAAAAGCTTCCGTCAGAACCACTTTCCCATTCACATTATAAACCCTCAATTGATGCAATCCAGACCGGCTTGATAGAAGGTTCACTTCATTGTTTGCTGGGTTTGGAAATACATCAAGCACTAGTTTTTGCACTTCTGAAATGCCCACAAACTCAATCTCAGTTATGGTAATGAATGCTTGATACTTGCAGCCATTCTCTGCAAAATACTCTACCGAGTATGTACCTATACTATACACGTCTATCGAGGCAGTAGTATCGCCCGTACTCCACACATATCCATACCCACTAAGTACGCTCAACGTCACAAATCCATTTTGTTGTTGAGAGAAAATGATACCTGTTTGTATGGGTGTTTCAACCACTTCGAGTGAGTCTATCAATGTATCGCAATGCCCAAACACGGTAACGCTGTATTCGCCCGCGCTA
>CAJXNF010000378.1 GCA_913056375.1 uncultured Pseudomonadota bacterium
GAATTTTTTTTCCGCCATTTATGGATTTAAAAGTCGTTTTTCCCTCAGACAGGATCAGCATACGCAAGCACGTCATCACCGCACTTGTCACGGACCAGTTCCAACACGGACATGAACTGGTCAACAGTCTCACAGTCTACCACACGCTCATCACCTTGCTCAGAATAAAGGTAGAACTTCCGTGCCACGGGATCTACAACGCATCGGGAAAGGAAATCGTCTTGCATGGGGTTCGTTTGATTACCTGCTTATTATAAGACAATCAGGCGTCCCTGTCAAGTTACTTGTTGTGCGTGTATTGACTGTTGTCACCAGGATAATCATCAATGGAGGTTCCTTCATACTCCACGATCAATCGTTCTCCATCTTTACGTTCAGCATGTACCAGGAAGTAACAGTCAATATTAGCTGCTGTTCCTGATCTTACCTTAATTCTTTTTCCCCACTGAATTGCATCAACAATAAGATCCTGAGAGGATCCAATCTGCGTCAAAGATACAGTGATAGTTGCAGGATCAACCAATCCATCCCAATATTCTGGAAGATTAATCATAGTATCATTTGTTAATCTACCACGATAGTAAACTCCTGCCTCGGGACCCTCTAAACAGACGTGTCTGAGTCTCCATCCATCTTTCGTTGGGTGAGGAATATCAAAGTCTTTCCTCGACGATAGAGTTACACCACCAGCAGTCACTTCATTTGCAGTGATATCTCCCGTTACATCCAAGTCATTATTAACTCGAAAATCATCAATCTGTGCTCTTTTGTGATACCAGGGTGTACAAGCCTCCTCTGGATAATCATCTTCACTTTTGTTTCCATACCAAATGTACTCATAATCATTCATCCCTCTACCCCAACCACCAGCATGTTTGCTGCAGTCTTGACTTCTTGGGGATGGGATAAATTCTCCTGCTGGTTCTGCCATAATCTAATCTCCTTAAACTTTTCCTGATTGTAAGTATTGAGTGTTGTCTCCTGGATAATCATCAGGTGACGTGCCCTCATATTCTGCAATGTTTCTTTCACAATCCTGCCTCTCAGCATAGATGTGGTAGAAACAATCAATGGGGAGACCACCGTTTGACTGAAGGTAAATCTTCTCCTCATCAAATCGTTTTACAATTACACTCTGATGAGAACCGACTGGTGTTAGATTGACTGTAATCGTAGTCCAGTCAATCAACCCTTTCCAATAATCTGGAAGATCAATTTCTTTTTTGTTTGTTACTCTACCCCTGACATATACATCTGCTGTTGGTGCTTCTGGTGCAACGTGTCTAAGTCTCCATTCATCCTTTGTTGGGTGAGGAATATCAAAGTCTTTCTTTGCTGCCAGAATGTTTCCACCATAATCAAAAACTTGAGATCCAGACACAGTTCCACCTGCCTGAAGTCTAAAGTTTACATCAAGATTTCCCATCACTGCAGCATTAGCAGACGCACACAGTGAATATGGATTACTTAAACCTAAAGGCAAAGCACCTGGTGCAAATGGTGGGGCAGCATCACTGTTTACCAATGGTGCAACATTAAGTGTTGCATATGCAGTTGGAAAGTGAGTGGGTTGTCCAATCACAACTGGACCTTCAATCATTGCAGATCCATTTGTTTTCACCGGACCCTCACCAACTGCAGGAGCAATACCAGTTCCTACCTTCAGTTGTCCTCCTATTACAGCATCGTCTAAATTAAATGACATTTTTACTCCTGATTCTCTTGTTGAATTCTTTGAAGGTTGTTCTTTGAATCTTTAAGAGCACAACCATCAGACACTGCTTTCACGATAGAACCGTACATATTCAGTACACCGTTAGCAATGATATCCGCTTTGCCTGACGTACATAATTTATAATAGTTTTTAGCATTGAATTGAAACTTCTTACAATCAATACTAATGTTTTCGGTGGCAGTCATCTTAATGTTGCCTTTTGATCCACCCTCACCAACAGCAACTAACTCAATATCAGTTGCCTGTAGTCTAAGTTTACCATTGGTTGCAAGAACAACGATATTTCCATTGGTTGCATGAAGAAACATAGAGTCTTGTGCTTCTTCATTATCCTCACCACATGTTACCTGATAGTTACCAGGGCTGACTGTTGATGTCCAACCTTTTCGTTGTCCATCATTGTCCATGAAGAAACTATGTCTTCCATCTTTTGCCTGAAGCAAAATACCAGCAGTTACATCACCTGGTTTATGAATGTGACCAAAAGAAATTGATCCTTGATCCTAAAAATGATCCTAGCCGTAAGAAGCAGAAGGAAGGCTGCTGTTGATTAAAGAATTAATTTTTTCACACTTTCTATCTTTTAGACCGCCTAGTTTGCACTCCTGCAGCTAATTTGTCTTTTTTCTAAGCTTGGTTAAATCAGCAAGCGCTTTCCGTAAATTACGCCTGTCCTTAATCGGCCACTTCTCATATTCAGCCTCTCGCATTTTCTCGAGTTCGTTAGTGATTGGAATGATCATTTCCCGCCAGAGC
Organism: uncultured Pseudomonadota bacterium; assembly: GCA_913056375.1. Classification (GTDB taxonomy): domain Bacteria; phylum SAR324; class SAR324; order SAR324; family NAC60-12; genus JCVI-SCAAA005. The sequence goes on from CAJXNF010000378.1 coordinate 2,492, forward strand.
ATGAGAAAGCTGAGATCATTAAATTTCTGATTGCCCAAAGCGAATAACGCTTGCTCGATGCCAATCTTGATTCTCGTCTCCGTTTCAGTGAGCGCGTCCACTTTTCTGCCACTGCCCGATATGAATTTTCTCCAGCCATAACCAACAAGTGGCACCATTACCAAGCCCGCCGCAAAGCTAGCTGTTCCGACCATGGCCAGACCAGAAACCACCGAACCGCCCCACCATGCCAACGCGGCGTTGGTGAATGCGGCCCCTGACAAGGAACCGATCGCGGTACCCGTAGAGGCTGTGCCAAAGATGGCGGCAGTGGTGAGTAAAACCGAGGAAGTAGCGGAAGTAGCAAGCACCTTGGCTGAAAGTTGCGCAGTGAACTTGGCCGCTTGCCCCTTCTTTTGCCACAGGAAAGCCTCTTTCAGCCGCTCCAGTCGTTGAATAACCAACTGCTGATGTTCATCAAGATCGATTGGCTTGGTAAGTAGTATCTTGAAGAAACCATTCTTTTCTCTCGATTCAAATATTGAAGCGTTAGTAGTCACTTTTGACCTCATAGAAATCAGACGTCATGTCATCAGCCCCCTTAAGCAACTTGAAATGACTCTTCCATCCGTGACGTGAAAGCAGAATTAACCACCAACTGGGACTCACTGCGCGATAGCATGACATTTCAAATATTCCACTATCGCCATATCAGCGTCGCACAACGAGTACGCACTGAGATCATGCGGATCAGCCCATTCGATCTGGTCGTGGTCAGTCGACTCAGTGATCGGTTCCTCTGTCGTTGCACTCATTGCGATTAAGTTAATTTCCAGCTCAGGGTATTGATGCCTTTTTGAAAGCAACACCTCACCGACCGTCAAACGAACCCCGAACTCTTCCAAGAACTCTCTTGCTAACGCATCAGGGAGAGTCTCGTTGGCCTCCACTTTTCCTCCGGGGAATTCCCACTTGCCAGCCTGAGTTTTGTGGGCCGCTCTGCGAGCGATTAGATATCGGCCTTCAAGCTCTATGACGCCCGCGACTACATCAATC
>CAJXNF010000379.1 GCA_913056375.1 uncultured Pseudomonadota bacterium
TAAGCAGGGTTGCAGAGTGCTGCCTCTCTTACGCACAATGTGCTTCTGAATGTTGATTTCATCGAATGAAGTAAAAAACCTTTTCCATAACACAAAGCTAATTTTACAGGATGCTATGTTGACAACCTTAGAAGCTACTCTAGAAAAAGATGGCACCATTCGATGGATCGAACCGCTGCCAGGTAGTCGTTATCGAATTTTAGTGACGCTGTTAGAAAAGCTACCAGATGAAGATCGAGAATCGAGCTTACTTGCTGAAGCAGCATTGGCCAAAGACTGGTTGCGGCCTGAGGAAGAGGAAGCATGGGCCCATTTGCAGTAGGCTCAGTCGTGTTGATTCACTTTCCTTTCTCTGACCTGTCTTCCAGTAAACTTAGACCAGCGCTGCGCTCAAAGGAAACTACACAAATCCTGGTGGCCCTGCTTAATCCAGAAGTAGCATGAAGTCTTCTTTCCCCCTCTTGCTGGGAGTGCTCAACGTCACTCCAGATTCGTTCTCAGATGGGGGAAAGTTCCTGAAAGTCGAAGCAGCCCGTTTGCAGGCCCAGCGCATTGTCGAGGCAGGAGCAGATTGGCTGGACCTGGGTGGGGAATCCACAGGACCGGGTAGCGTGGAAGTTTCTCTAGAGGAAGAGCTCCAGCGGGTGCTTCCTGTCTTGGAAGTGATCCGAGCAGATCACCCGGAGTTGACCGTCTCTATCGACACGTGGAAAGCCGAGGTCGCTCGCAGATGCCTCTCGATGGGAGCAAAGGTGATCAATGATGTGACCGCGCTGCGTCGAGACCCTGCAATGGCTGAAGTCGTTGCCGAGGCTGGGGTTCCGGTCATCTTGATGCATGCCAAGGAAGCCGATGGCCGGACGACCCGAGCAGTCCAGCACTACGATGACGTGATTTCGACTGTGAAGGCCTTTTTTGAGGAAAGAGTCCGTTGGGCCACGGATCATGGAATCCAGGAAGAACAGATCATTCTGGACCCGGGGTTGGGATTCTTCATCAGCGCCGAGGCTCGCTACAGCTTTGAGATCGTACGTCGTTTGCCCGAATTGAAAGCGCTGGGTTTCCGATTGTTGTTGGGACCCTCTCGCAAGTCCTTCCTGGCTGGAGTATCCCCCGGAAGAACCCTCTCGACCGAGGAACGCCTGATCCCTGGAGTCTCTCTGTCTGCCATTGCAGCCTGGCTCGGCGTCGATATCCTACGGACCCATGATGTTCAAGCAGGACGACTCTTGCTGGATACGGTGCAAGCGCTGCGCAGCACTTCTTGATTTGCGAAATTCCCCCAATAATCCTCTCAATGTATAGGTTTGACGAATCCAATTTAACAGATTGGGTTCGCATCGGCTTTTTCTTTAAACCTTACCGAATCAACACAAATGAGGTGTGGTGAATCGCAATGAGGATGCCGACAGCAGCTTGTGCTCATGTCTAAAGAGATTACTTTCATCAAAGTATCGCTATCAGTTTAAATCCAGCAGAGGGTGATTCAATTTTTGGTATTTTTCTTTAGCTGCTTCTCCCGCAACCGCTGCACATGATGAGGCAACCGCTCCAGCAGGGCATCGATGTCGGCTTGCGTGGTCTGCCAGCCCCAGCTCAAACGTAGGCAGGAGCGAGCTTCGGTAGGAGTCAGACCCATCGCCAGCAGAACGGGGCTTGGTTCCAGAGCACCTGAGGAGCAAGCCGATCCTGTCGAGACAGCGACTCCATCCAGATCAAGCGAGATCAGCAGAGTCTCTGCGCTCAAGCCTTGAAAGCCGACGTTGAGGGTGTTGGGTAGCAGAAACTCTGGATCTCCATTCAAGAAGAAGCCTTCTATCGTCTGTAGTCTCTCCAGAACCTGCTGCTGAAAACTTTGCAACCGCTCGGAAAGCTGGGGTTGTTGCTCAAGCCCCCAGGCAAGCGCAGTGGCAAAACCAACCGCCAACGCGACGCTCTCGGTTCCCGCCCGTCGAACTCGTTCCTGCTTACCTCCGGTGATCAAGGGGGTGAAGGCAGAACCCTCTCGCACGTAGAGCAGGCCAATGCCGCGGGGTCCCCCCAGCTTGTGGGCCGTGGCCGTGGCGTAGTTCACTCCCAGTTCCTGCCAGGAAACAGGCACTCTTCCCAAGATTTGAACACTGTCGGTGTGCAGTGGAATTCCATGTTGCTGGGCGATGGCCTGGAGTTCTGCAATCGGTTGGATTACGCCAGTTTCGTTGTTGGCACCCATCACGCTGACCAGGCAGGTCTCTGGACGAATCAGCTCTGGCAGTGCCTCTGGTAGCACACGACCTCCACGGTCAACCGGCAACAGATCCAAGGAAGCCCGCCCTTGTTCCGCCAAATGCTGTGCGGTTTCCAGCAGCGAAGGATGTTCGAGTGGGGAAAGAATCCAATGATTTGGCTTGTCCGCCTGCAGAAATTGTCGGAGGATCGCATTGTTGCTTTCACTGCCGCCGCTGGTGAAACACAGCTCCTGGTATTCCACTCCCAGCAACGAGGCCAGTTGTCGACGTGCCTCTTCCAGGCGATTCCGGGCTCGACGTCCGGGTCCATGTGGGCTGGAGGGATTGCCGTAGCTGGTGGCCTGAACGGTCTGCATTGCTTCCCACACTTCGGGTAGCAGCGGAGCGGTGGCGTTGTAATCCAGATAGTGTTCGTTTGAGTTCATTGCATGTTGTTTGATTGCTGGAAACGTTGCTGCCTACTGTTGCTCTTGGGACTCTGGTTGCCCGGAATGTTGGACGCCCAGGGTACGAATTTTTTCCGTGTGCCCAAGAAGCAACCTCCTGTACAAAAGGAAGAGGCTCCACCCCCACCTCCGACTCCGGTTCGACCACCGCCAACACCCAAGCCGACTCCTCCACCCCCACCAGCTCCAAAACCACCTCCTGCGGATCGTTCGGTTTCTGATGTGATCTTCCTGTTGGATACGTCCGGTTCGATGGATGCCTTTCTGCCGGAACGTGAACAGAGCAAGCTCAACGCGGCTCAACAGGCTTTGACCTATTTTGCCCGAAACATGCGGGAGGGAACCCGTTTCCAACTCTGGAGTTTCAATGCGCGTCTGAAAAAACATCCTAATTCCCCGGCTGCCGGAAAATCCGGAAATGTGGTCTTCGAACCCATCGGCGGAAAAAATTCAAAGGTTCGCAAACACCTCATACGTGAGGTGAAAAACCTGGAAACCCGAGGAGGTACGAACCTTTACCAGTCCGTATTTCAGGCCCTCCGATATTTCCGGAGTTCGTCATACCAAGTTCCTCCCAACACCACCCGCAGGAAAATCATTGTGGTGCTGGCGGACGGCCAGGATGACGGACTTTCCAAGGTCAAACTGCCCAACGTTCTTGATGCCCGCCGCCGCAACAAGGATGTGAAGATCCGAACCATCGGTTTCGGTATCACCACCCGGGACCCGCTTTACCAGGTTCTCTGCCAGATGGCTTCCGACAGGAAAAGCTGCACGGTTGCGGGTGATGCGGCATCCCTGAAAAAAATCATTACCTCTTTTTCTGAAGACCG
>CAJXNF010000380.1 GCA_913056375.1 uncultured Pseudomonadota bacterium
GATGATGACGTCAACTTCGTCCAAGGTGTTCGGATTCTCCATTTGCTTGTATCGTAGCCCTAGATCACCAATCCCGATGAAGAGAGCATCTACGCCCTTGACAGAAGCGATCGTATCGATGTTTTCGACTGCAGCTGGAGTTTCAATCTGAACCACTAAAAAAGTCTCTTGGTTGACCAGATTGGTATAGTCGAAATTTTCTTGTTCCTGAAAATCTACCATGAATCCACAGTCCAAGCCGGCACCGTCAATACCACGGTCACCCAGTGGGGGGAATTTCACGGCATTGACCAAATTTTGCGCTTTTTCTGCGTCAGAAACGTGTGGAATCATCAGTCCTGCGGCCCCATCCTCCAGATAGCGGTACAACTTACTTTTCTCCAGCGTACTGGGTCGCACCATCACATCAATATCATGTAGGTGGCTCATGGTAAGTAGCGACTGCACCTCACGATCATCAAAAGCACGGTGCTCTAGATCCAGCCAGATGCAGTCATAGCCAAAAGCCGCAGCATGTTTCACAAATGAAGGTATATAGTGCTGCAACGCACAGAATTTGGCAGGCTGTTGATTCTTCCATTTTGCGAGAGTTTTGCTTCTTCTCATAAAGGCTCTTTTTCAAAAGAGTGATGATTATTCGATCTTTGATGTTACCGGAAGAATCTCAGATCTTATTCTCCTCGCGGAGGTCATTGACGAGTTTTTGTTGATAAGCAGCATGAGCTGCTTCATCCACTTTTGCACTCGCAGCGTAGTAGATGAATCCAATGGCCTTTCTGCTTCGGGACGAACGGTTTTTATCTGCTAAATGAATCGTTATAGCGTCATGTACCAAAAGGTCTCCAGGTTGAGCCTTGATTTTGACCATTCGTTCCTCCTCATCAGGTCTTGGAAAATCAGTGATGCCTTGACTAAACCCTAGGGTCTTGGTGCGTTGATGTTCCCGAAGCCCTTGCTGGTGAGAAGCTCTCACATAACTAATGCAGCCATTCGATTCGTCGACCTCTTCCAAGGCCAACCACATGGTCAGAGCCCGACACGGCTTGAGCATGAAATAGTAGCCATCCTGATGTGCGGGAGTTGCTGAGCCAGTCTTTGGTGGCTTGTTAAAGTACTGAATATTTTTTGGAATCGGCTCTTCTTGAAGAAGCTCTTGGGCTAGCTCATAGACTGTTCCCGTGGAAATCAACTGCTGGAAGAAATCATCCTTGTTCTCCAGATGCTGGATTTGTTTCAGCGAAGCTGGGTCTTCCTTGTCCTCGTAATAGATTTCTTCACTGCGAAAGGTGTTGATCTGGTCCATCACCTTCTTGAGCGCTTGCTTGGTAGCGTCGATCGCTGATTCGTCCAAATAGCGAGGTAAGTGAAGATACCCATCTGCTTGGAATGCTGTGATTTGCTCTTCAGAAATAGCCCTCATCCTCATTCCACCGATGGAACTTGAAGGCGGATTTTATAGGAACGATGGAGATGCTGATTCATGACGGCCATTGCGGCCTCTGCATCTTTTCTGAGGATCGCCTCATAAATGCTTTTGTGCTCCTGATAAACCATCGTGTCGTGTTCATTCTGGTCACTGACAGGCGGTCGGCTGAATAATAGATTACGAATGAACATATCGTGTAGGTTCAGCATGATGGGATTGTCCACCACTTTGACAATCGCTCGGTGAAACGCAATATCGGCTTCTGCAAAAGTCTTCTGATTACCAATTGCTTGATGGCACTCGACCAGGGCCTTATGAATGCGAGCCAGGTTCACCTCGGAGGAACTTTCAATAACAGTTCGTAGGGCTCCCACCTCAATGAATTGGCGCATTTGCTCCAGATAGGCTTGGCTGTCGGTATCATCGAGGATTTCTTTTAGGTTTTCAGCGGTGTACTTCAGAATTTTCTGAATAGTCGGTTTTTCAGCGACAGGGCGTTTATTGGAAGCTTGTCGCAGGTATCCCTTGAACTCCATGATACGCAGAGCTTCCCGAATGGTGGGACGAGACGCACTAAAACGATCACAAAGTTCCCGCTCTGTTGGGAGCGTTGCACCAATCGCGAGGTAGTTTCCTCTAATCTCCTTAATCAGTGAATCTGCCACCACCTCCGACGTTCTCTCTGATTCCATTCTCCCCTAAGCCTTTAATTTTCGTTTGACACGCACCGACTGATTCATACAAACCTTGGTGTTTATCCTCAAGAATATATAATTTCCTACTGATTTTTGAGTTACCAAAAATAAATTTTTGTCAAACAAGATTAGAAAATTTAAGGAATATCATTTTTGTGAGACCAAATTTCAAGTTAATTTATTTTCTTCCTGAAAGAAGAAGGTACTCCTCATGTTAACAAACGAAACTATTGATATTTTTTAATTAATAGGATTGAGTATGCCGCTTCTCGCAGGGACTTCCCCGAGTAAAAATGGTAGGCCTTGTTGAAGCTTTCTGGTTGCGATCTGCCGGCTGCTGTGCGAAGTTCGGCTGAAAAACCGGATTGTTTTCTACAAGAGTGCGTGTGCTCGTCGAACCTCAGCAGCCAAGAACCATTGAATTCCTACGCGGACACTCCCGCTTTCAACTTCCTTCCCCCAAGAGTTCCCAATGAGCACTGCACCAGAACATCGTTCTACCCACGAATCCGAATCGGATGAACGGAATCAATCGCTCAAGGTCTACCTGAACGGTCGGATTGTCCCACGGGAACAGGCGCTGGTTTCGGTTTATGATGCGGGCTTTATGTTAGGAGATGGCATCTGGGAAGGCATCCGCCTCTATAATGGCAAGTGGGCCTTTGTCCAGGATCACATGGATCGCCTGTATGAATCCGCTCGTGTAGTGGACATGGACATTCCGCTGACTCGGGAGCAGATGATCGAAGCGCTGGATCAGACCGCTGCGGCCAACCAGATGACCCAGGATGTGCACGCTCGCCTGATGATTACCCGAGGCTTGAAGAGCAAACCGTTTCAGGATCCAAGACTCTCCCAGCAGGGACCGACCATCGCAATCATCATGGAACACTCCAAGGTGCCGGAAGACATCTATCACAAGGGCATCACGCTCCATACGGTCCCAATCTATCGAGGCTTGCCCGTCACTCAGGATCCGAAGCTCAACTCTCACTCCAAGCTCAACTGCATTCTGGCCTGTATTCATGCACAAAAAGCTGGTGCTGATGAAGCGCTGATGCTGGATCCACACGGTTTCGTCAACACCACCAACTCCTGCAACTTTTTCATTGTCCGCAAGGGAGAGGTATGGACTTCAACAGGAGACTACTGCATGAACGGCATCACCCGCCAAAAGGTGATCGACCTCTGTCGGGCTCACCAGATTCCCATTCATGTTCGCAACTTCTCTCTGATGGAAACCTATGGAGCAGAAGAGGCCTTCCTAACCGGAACCTTTGGTGCACAAACGCCCGTGGAGTCGATCGATGGCCGTACGATTGGTACTCCTGGCCAGTGGCCGGTGATCGAGAAGCTCCGCCAACTCTACAAGGATCTGGTTCG
>CAJXNF010000381.1 GCA_913056375.1 uncultured Pseudomonadota bacterium
TATTACGCCATGGGTAAATTGGCATCAGGATTACTGGCCCAAAAATCAATCACTCAGGTTGCCATTCTCGCTAATGAGTCACTCCGCTACATACCGGATTTACAAAAAGGCATCTTGGACCACTGCCCTGGATTATCAGCGATCCAACTGTTTGTGGGTGATAATAGAATTGACCGTGTATTGGGTTGGGCAAAAGAACAAGTGAATCCGAACATGGATTGCTGAGAATTTCCCGAACAACAATTCATTACAAGATATAAAATTAATTTTTAGTTAGATTTATATAATATTTGTGTAAATCAAATAAATCGTATATTCTTCACGACCGCTTGATAGTTTAGCGCAAATTATCGAAGCGTTCGTGATCTCAATTTTATCGGGAGAAGACACCATGAAGACGCAAAACGCAATTACTCGACGAAGTTTCGGCAAATTGGCTCTGGGTGGAGCAGCCCTGGCTCTGATGGGAGCACCGGGTATCGTTAGAGCCCAACAAGCCATCACCTTCGCAGTTCCAAATCCATCCGCACTGACTTGGATGCCCTACTGGGTTGCAGTTGGGGAAGGATTTTTCGCAGATGAAGGGTTGAACCCCACCTTGGAGGCAGTTGACGGATCGTCACAAGTGTTGCAGGCAATGTCAGCTGGGCAAGCTCATATTGGGGCACCGGGACCGGGACCAACTCTTGGCGCACGCTCACGGGGTGTGGATGTGAAATTCCTCTACAACCTCTACGCAAAATCAGTCTTTGGTCTGTTGGTCAAAGCAGACAGTGGCTACAACAAGCCTGCTGATTTGAAAGGCACCGTGATTGGAGTTGGTACCGCTGATGGAGCCGAAGTTTCTTTCACGAGTGCAATCATGGCAGATCTTGGTATGAAGTCCGGTAGTGACTTCACCTACCTGCCCGTTGGAGATGGAGGAACAGCTGCAGTAGCCTTCCTCCGTGACGAAGTGAATTCCTACGCAGGCGCAGTCTCTGATGCAGCGATTTTGGCTGCACGTGGGTTGAAGTTGAAAGAGATTACTCCTGAAGAGTATCTGGGCTTCTTCGGCAATGGAATCGCCATGCTTGAAGGCCAAATGAAGTCGATGCCTGACCTTGCTCCCAAGTTTGGTCGTGCGATGGTTCGAGGGATGCGCTTTGCCTCTGTTGCTGCAAACAAGCAAAAATGTCTGGCTCACTGCGCCGCTGGAAATCCTCAGGAAGGTGAGGAAGATTACGCACCATCCTTGTTCGATGGAGTACTCGGCCGTATGACTCCGACAAGCGCTTACATGGGCCAGGGATTTGGCTATCAACCACCTGAGCATTGGCAAGCAATTCATGATTCTGCTGTAGCTGCTGGAGATCTTTCTGCTCCAATGACTGACCTGTATGCGGTCTACACGAATCACTTTGTATCGGGCTGGAACGCCTGAATCTAATGGTGGAAGCTCAGCCTCAAACCGACGGACAGCAAATTCAGCAAACACCGCCGGTTTATGAGATCGAAAGACTTTCGAAGACCTATGCCCGTAATAACCTGGTTGCGCTCACGGACGTGAATCTCAGGATTCACCAACGTGAGTTCGTCTCCATCATCGGTTCTTCGGGCTGTGGAAAATCGACCTTGTTGAAGATCATGGCGGGGTTGTTGCCACCAACCACGGGAAGCGTGATGCTGGAAGGTCGACCAGTATTGGGACCACGTCCTGACATAGGGATGATGTTCCAGCAGGCAACGCTCCTTCCCTGGAAAACTACCATTGAAAACATCGTTCTACCAATTGAGATCCGCGAGGGACGCAGTGCAGCCAAGGCGGCGTACACACGGGCAAAAGAACTGCTTGAATTGGTGGGACTGAAAGATTTTGCCAATGTCTATCCGGGAGAGCTTTCTGGGGGCATGGCGCAGAGAGCATCAATCTGCCGGATGCTTGTGGCTGATCCTGCGATGCTGCTCCTTGATGAACCCTTCTCAGCCCTTGATGAGCTGACAAGAGATTTTATGAACATGGAGCTGCAGCGGATTTGTCTTGAGCGAGGAGCCACAGCGTTCCTTGTAACTCACTCTCTTGATGAAGCGGTCATCCTCTCTGATCGAATTCTTGTGATGAAACCCCGCCCGGGACGCATAGTTGAGGATGTTAAAATCGGCCTGCCTCGACCACGAAATCTTGAAATGATCAATACTCCTGAATTTGGACAAATTGTTGCCCACATCCGTGGGCTGCTTGGACAGGAGGCCTACCAATGACTACAACTACCAATATATCGACTAAAGATACTGTCTGGGAAGAACACGAAGCGCTGATTGACCGGGTCCCTCGCTGGCTTGCGATGACACTGCTCTTCGTCATTGTTGTTGGAATTTGGGATTTGGTAACCAGAATGGGTTGGGTGTCAGTAATTATTCTTCCCACACCAGCTGAAACCTTGAAGGATTTATTTTTTGTTGGAAATAACCTGATCTCGGGCAAGTATATGCTCGATGCGTTGTGGACGACCACTTTGACGGTCTTTTACGGCTTTGCGATTGCGACGGGGATAGGTTTCTCGTTGGGTGTCTTAGTCGGGGAAACAAAATTTGGTGAGCGGGCGGTAATGCCCTACCTAGTAGCGATTGACACAATGCCCAAGGTGGCTTTTGCCCCACTCTTCATCGCATGGTTGGGCTTTGACATTGGTTCCAAGGTAGCCTTGGCGGCCTTCATTGCCACTTTCCCAATTGTGGTCGCCACCGCAGCTGGTCTTTATGCCGCTACCGAAAACGAAAGAATGCTGTTCAAAGCCATGGGTGCCACACGCATGCAGACCCTACTGCGTCTTAAACTTCCAACGGGCTTGCCCTACATTTTTACGGGATTAAAAATTGCGGCGGTTGGGGTGATGGCAGGCGCGATCACTGGTGAATTCCTAGGTGGGGGAAAGGGCTTTGGAGCCTTGATTCGCCAAGCTGCCAGCCAATTGAACACGCCACGGGTCTTCTCCCTGATTCTTTACCTCAGCTTGCTGGGCCTGGCGCTCTACTTTACGGTCGTGTGGGCCCAACGGCGCTTTGTCTTCTGGCAAAAAGTAGATCAAAAAGGCGGAGTTGTCTGAAATGTCTGTCCTGGCTCCAAATCGTTCTGAGCAACGCAACCGCTCTGAACTCGCTTATGACTTGATCCGTCAGGACATTCTCCACGGTCAATTGTTCCCCTCAGACAAACTCTCTCTGGAAGGGCTCTCAGAACGCTACGGAATCGGCACAGTTCCGCTCAGAGAAGCCTTGAATCGTCTCTCATCAGAAGGGCTGGTTGAGCGCAAGAGTCACCGAGGATTCTTTGTCTCAACAATCTCCATGACAGACTTGGAGGAGCTCGTCAAGACCCGTGTGTGGCTCGAAACTCTGGCACTGAGGGAGTCAATTGCCAATGGTGATGACAGTTGGGAAGAAGAGCTAGTGCTTAGCTACCATCGGCTTTCCCGCACTCACCGTAAACTCCCCACAGATGAAGGCGCAGAAATTTCTGAAGAA
>CAJXNF010000382.1 GCA_913056375.1 uncultured Pseudomonadota bacterium
AGGTGCGATTCTCTCTAAAAAGCCCTTCGGTACAAACTTCTCGAACAACCTGGTCAACCGATTGGCTGCTTCTGTTTCTGCAAGCTTAAGCTTCGTGGTCTTTAACTCTTGATAAGCCAAGACCTGCTGATCAAAAGCGTTCTGAAGTTGTCTGTTTAAATCCCTCGATTGATCCTCGGCTCTTTTCATGCGAAGTAAAACCTGAATCCTAGCGATCAACTCATCTGCAGCGAATGGTTTGGGCAAGTAGTCATCTGCAGAAAGTTGAACGAGACCTCGGACAAGGTTCTCTGTGGAGACCTGGGCAGTGAGAAACAGAACAGGAATGTTTTTCCAGAGGCTATCAGCCTTGAGGATTCGTATGCACTCATCCCCAGTGACATGAGGCATATTCCGGTCGAGGAGGATTAAGTCAGGAAGTTCTTTAGTTTGGAGTTTGCTGAGCCATTGGAGGACATCCAGTCCATCTTCGTGCTCGACTACCCTAAAAGTTTCTGGAGCAGATTCGAGGACACGACGAACGTGCCCACGAATGCTCCGGGAATCATCAACAATGACTATTGATGGGGTCATTTCAATCTAAACCTGAATCAGCCTCGTGAGATAACTAAGCCAGGTCCTCCTTTCGGATTGGTAGTCTTCTGACACGTTTGCCAGTTGCAGCGAAAACAGCGTTGGCTATTGCGGGACCAATAACTGGCGTGCCAATTTCTCCAATTCTCCCTTGCTTGGCGCTACTCGCGACTAGATGTACGTCAATTGGGGGTGTGTCCTTCAATCTCACCATTTTGTAGTCATCATAATTACTCTCAACAATCTGACCCTTTTGAACGTTAATTTCTCCCAGCAATACAGCATTAAGTCCAAAAATTATAGATCCTTCAACTTGTTGATGGACTAAGTGGGGATTATGGGTGGGACCACAGTCCAAGACACAAGTGATTTTGTGAATGTCAATTTGACCTCTTTGATTGATTGAAATTTCTGCAACCTGCGCCTGTATGCAGTTTAGCGAATCCGCATAAGCAAAACCTTGGAAACGACCTTTCTGTGGTTTGCCCCAATTGCTTTGCAGTTTTACTTTCTCTAAAACGTTCAAAGCACGTTTGTTATGTTTTAACAATTTTGCTCTCAGTTCAATTGGATCAGTCTCACTAATTTGTGCTATTTCATCCATGAAACTTTCAATTGCGAATTTGTTTCCTGAGGCACCAATACTTCGCCAGAATCCCCATTTTATATCAATGTTTGAAGGCACATATCTGACATCAATATTTTTTAAGGCATATTCGTTTTCGATATCATTAACTGGTTGTTGTGGCATACCTTCTAGTGCAGCCCAGTCATAACCGTTTTCATCAATCCAAATTGGGAAGAAAAAGCCTAGATCTTTGGCAACATGCAGTGATGGTGATGGTGAAATGACCTTAGCTTCAAAAGTATGTGCTACTCCATTCGGATCAAGCCCAGCTTTCAATTTAATTAGTGAAGGTGGTCTGTAAAAACCACCACGCATATCGGCCTCTCTACTCCAGGTGATTTGAACAGGTCTCCCCAAAACCTTGGATGCTACAATTGGTGGCACAACAAAATCTGCTTCTGTTTTTCTACCAAAACCACCACCTAAAAAAGTTGTATTTACTCTAATTTTATCTGGAGTGAGGCCAGTCACTTGAGATGCTACCATCACAGGTAAGTCTTGGATCTGAATTGGCCCCCAAAATTCACAGTGATCCTCTGTAACATTTGCGGTGGCGGTTAGCGGTTCCATTGCCGCCTGAGCTTGAATTGAAAGTTCGTACTCACGTTCAACAATAGTTGAAGATGTAGAAAATCCTTCTTCAACGTTGCCCACTTTATTTCCAGCTTGGACTCCCTCTTGCCTTGAGTCTTCGTGCAATCGCACTTTTATTGATTCATTGTTAAGATCTACATTTCCCCCCTCAGTGTTAATAATTATTTTTGAAGCGCTTTGCATTGCAGACCAAGTTGAATTTGCTACTACAATAACCATGTCTTCAAGTGGTATGGAGGTGATGTATCCAGGGATCGATTTAGCTTTGGATTCGTCAATCCCAATAATTTTGCTTCCAAGAATGGGTGTGTTTTTAATGGTTCCATAAAGCATTTCAGGTAATTGAATATCAGCACCAAAAACTGCTGTACCATTTATTTTAGATGGTGTGTCCCATCTCTTAATTGGCTTTCCAATAATTTTAAAGTCATTGGATTCCTTAATTTTGGGATTATCAGGAATAGCTAGCTTGCTAGCTTTTTCAACAAGTTCACCGTAACTAAGTTTTTTATCTGTAATAGTATTAATTACATACTCACCATCTACTGTGAGATTACTTGGTGAGACATCCCATTCATTTGCTGCTGCAGAAACTATCATTTCTCGGGCAGTAGCACCGATATTTTGGTAATATTTGCCCCACCCCATTAAAGATGTGCTGCCTCCAGTCATCTGAATCTGCAATTTATTGCTGGTCATGTAAGACACGATGGGGTTCTTAAAGGCTGGATGAAAAATTGTCTGAATATCTTCAACTTGGTCCAAAGTCATCTCCAATTCTTCAACCACACTCATGGCTAGGGAAGTATAGATCCCCTGGCCCATCTCCACTACGGGAACCCCCAATCGAATTTTTCCTTGATTAGTCATTTGAAGGAAGGGGCCTAGCTGGGCAGACGTGCTTTGAACTTTAGCGGCCACAGGTGACTCGAATCCCAATAAAAGTCCACCTGTAACAAGTGCAGAGCTTCTTAAAAAATCTCGCCGATTCAGTGCAACAATTTTCATGCTTCCTCCTTTTGAATTTCGGCAGCCCGATGAATGGCAGCCCGCACTTGGTTGTAGGTTCCACAGCGGCATATATTTGTAAGGAGTCGGTCGATCATTTGATCCTCGGGCTCTGGCATCATCTTCAAAAAAGCTGCTGTCGCCATGATGAATCCGGGTTGACAGTAGCCACATTGAGGAACATCAATCTCTGCCCAAGCCTGCTGAACAGGATGTTGATTATCTTCAGAGAGTCCCTCGATTGTAATGATGTTTTTCCCAGCTACTTCCTCAAGAGTTTCTCCACAGGAGCGGACAGCCTTTCCATTAACGTGGACTGTACAGGAACCGCAGTTTTGAATGCCGCAGCCATATTTGGTGCCGGTGAGCTTGAGATGCTCTCTGAGGACCCAGAGAAGCGGAGTTGTTGGATCTACATCCAATTGGTGGGTTTGGCCGTTTACAGTCAATTCGATCATGCTTCCTCCTTAAAAATTTGCCCTTGAGCGGACAAAGGTTCGCGCCCCAGAAGGGGAACGGTTAGGGACTACTCAAAAAAATCCTCTTCATTGTTTGATTGATTTGTAAAGCGTGATTTCTTGTAGTTGGGCTCAGGGAGTGATTTTGAATCTCTTAGATTGTGGTCGCTCTCAATTTTCTTTTTAGAAGTCGCCTTTTTCTGGTTGTTGCGACGTTGTCCTGGGAC
>CAJXNF010000383.1 GCA_913056375.1 uncultured Pseudomonadota bacterium
TTGATGATCTGGCTCACGGCAAAGACCCCGATCAAAACAGGCAGGAGCTTCAGACCCCCATTCAACATGTACCAATCGAAGGTCAGACGAGGCATTCCTGTTGCCGGATCAACCCCAGGCATCGAAATCAGCATCCCAAGCAACCCCGAAATCAATCCCTTGGCCAAAGAGCCTTCACTGACAGAGGCAATTAGTACCATTGCCATCATGATTAAAGTGAAATACTCAAAAGGGCCAAACTTGGTGGCAAAAATCGAGAGAGGCTTGGTGATGGTAGCCAGGGTGATCCACGCGATCAATCCACCAATGAACGATGCTGTAATGCCTAATCCCAATGCGCGACCTGGTTTGCCACTTCTGGCCATTGGGTAGCCATCAAACGTCGTCATCACAGCAGCTGGGGTTCCGGGCATTCTGAGAAGTGTTGCCGTAATTAATCCTCCACTGATAGCTCCTACATACATCGCTACAAGCAATACTATCGCATTGAAGGGATCCATGTAGAAAGTCAAAGGGAGAGTCAGTGCAATCAACATCGCACCGGTCATCCCAGGGATAGCACCAACCAAGATGCCCAGTGAGGTTCCAATGAAGAGCAAGAAAAAAGGCCAAGGATTTAAGATCTGGCCGGCAGCCGCAAATAGTAATTCAATATCCATTGCGACTCGTCAGGTTGGTAGGTCGACGATGAAAACCTCCGTGAAGAGGTATTCGCTAGCAAAGCCAATCACGATTGCTGTGATTAGTGCAGGAAGAAATTTTTTCTTCTCAAATTTTTCAAGACTCCAAATCGTAATGATCAGAAAGAGGGTTGTCATCCAAGCGAAAGGCATCAGCCTAAAGTGAAGCATCAGACTGTAAATAACAGTTGCTAACGAAATAATTAGACCAGCACTGATTGAAGGTCGTTCTTTGATCTCTTCGTCTCCCGAAAGCTGAACTGGCTTTCTCAAGGCATTAAAGATCACCAGCCCAGCACAAAGAATCACAATAAATGCAGTTGCTTGAGGTACAGGCCCTGAGCCCAAAGGTTCAAAAGATCCTGGCGGCAGATCCCATGATTCCCAGAGAAAAACAAGGCAGATCAGGATGACCAGCAACGAAACCCAAACTTCAAACCGCTGAAGAAGATTCATATCGATATCTTTAATGCATCACGAAACTCACCACTCCAAAGTCACAAGAGTGGTGAGTAGCACTTATTTTTTTGAAGCTAGTTTGGCTACTGGCTCAATTGCTGTCCATGTATTCTGCAGATCTTGCTGAAGATCCTTGCCGCCTAAAAACAGATTGGCAAACCCTTTACTTTCCAGGAATTTTTGATACCGGTCCGTTGAGGTAGAAGCCTCCAGAGCATTTGCAAAGCCTTCGATTGCTGCCTTAGGAGTTCCCTTGGGTGCGAACCACCATGACTTGATGCAGAATTCCATGTCATAACCCAACTCTTTCATGGTGGGTAGATCTGACAACTGATCAAAGCGAGCAGCCCCAGTGTAAGCCAATGGCTTGATTTGAGCTTCGGGATTTTCCGAACCGTCCGGCATTCTGGTGAATTTAACGACCTCAGCTCCAGAGAGGACTGTCGCGTTGGTTTGAGCTCCAGTTAAAGCGGTGTAATTTGCTGTTCCTCCACCAATTTGTACGAAGCGGAACTTTGCACCTGGCACCAATTCCTGAAGCATGACTCCTGCGAGATGATTGATTGCGCCGAGGTTTGCTCCGAAGATTAATGAATCTGGATTTGTTTTGGCTTCGCTGAGAAGTTCCTGAACAGAGTTGATGCCTGAGTCTTTGCGGACCATCGGCAGCACACAGAACTCGCCAGTTGCGGCAACAGGTTCAAAGTCTCTCCAGCCGAAGTTCAAAGCCCCACTACCTTCTCCTCCCATCAAAGCGATGTGAATCAAGAGAAAGGTATGGCCGTCCGGGCTGGCTTCCATGACTTGCCGAGAGCCAATCGAGTAATGTCCACCTACGTTGACAATCGTGACAGGCTGGGAAAGAAGGTTGTTCTCCTTCATAGCAGCTTGAAAAACTCTTGCGGTCTGGTCAGAGGTTCCACCTGCCTTGAATGGAACAATGACCTTGATTGGTTTCTCTGGCCAAGCCCCCCAAACAGGTGAGGTCAAAAGGCTCAAGCCAACAAAAAGTGAGATCAGAATGCGTGACATGCTTGGTCTCCCATCATAGGATTGGCAATCATCCGGACCTTGAATCCTGATGGAAGAACTCTCCCATCTCCAAAAACCGGGCTGAAGTAAATTGGTTGGGCCGCAAAGAAATATTCTTGATTTGGTCCAACCGCAGGCAGTTTTAGTGGAGGCTGATATGAAAAGCAACCCTAAATTACGTTTGACAGTAATCTCGGACTTATTTTCAGAATTAGAACCCAACTATTGATCTGGATTAGGGATTGCCTTCATTACATGTCAACAAAGTTTCCAGCAAAGCGAGCCTGCGAATGGAACTCCGGTTTGATTATTCAACTCAACTGAGTTTTCTTGTGGTGCATGACTTTCTTCCAGCAGCATTTTCATAGAGAAGAACGATGCTTAGTTCAAAACCTAAAAACTGCTCATCAACTCCACTTGAAGTGATTGATGATCTTCATCGTGAAGAAATCGACTTGTTGAATGAGTTCATGAAAGTTCTCCCCAACAGTGATGATGAGCAAATTGATGATTGGATACAGCGCTTGGAGAGGCAGGTCTTACATCATTTCAATGAAGAAGAAGCCTGCATGAAGAGAGTAATGTATCCCGCCTTTAAAAAGCACGTAGAGGCTCACTCAGAGACTCTGAAGGCGATCAAAGAAGCCAAAAAAACCTGGGAGGAGGAGCGAGATTTACTGCAACTTTGGAACTTTCTTGAATATGACTACATGGCTTGGTTCGAACACCATGTACGAGATTTTGATATTCCAGCTGCAGAATTTATCCGCCAGTGTGAAGAAGCGGAGTAACGTATTTTGTTGCTAAGCATCTGAGATTCTTCTGAAAAGCGTGGAGAAATTTGGCTAACGACAATAGAGAAAAGAGAATGGATTTTACATTGGATGAAAAGACAAACGCCCAAGTTCTGAAACTTCGTCATTTTATCAAAACAGAACTGCAACCTCTGGAAGAAGATGTGGAGGCGAAAGGTGAATTGGCTCCTAACTTAGCGAGAGAGATTTTTGAAAAATCCAGAATTCAGGGTTTTTATGGCATGAATATTCCCGCTGAATTTGGTGGAGGAGGCTTCAACGCAGTCCAGATGGTTTATCTGGAGCAAGAGATGGGGCAGACCACAGATCCACTGGTTCGCCGTGCCTTTGGAAATGTTTACGAAGTCCTCTTGGCTTGTAACGAGGCCCAGCGCCAGCAGTGGTTGCTGCCTTGTGTGAAAGGAGAAAGAACCTGTTCAATCGCAATGACGGAGCCTGAAGCTGGATCGGACTCTGCAGCAATAACTGCGACTGCTAGGCCGGATGGAGATGGTTG
>CAJXNF010000384.1 GCA_913056375.1 uncultured Pseudomonadota bacterium
CCTGCTTTCATGGTGAGCGCTCGTTGAAACTGTTGGTTTTAGAAACCATTCACAAGGACTGATCAACTATAGATTAAAATCATTTCTCCTGAAATCATTTCTAACTGCTAAATCAGCAACGACTAAATGTCAATTCAATTAACCTTTCGACTCAGCAGAGATAAGAGGGGAAAACGGAGTCTTTGATAATCAACTGTTGACAAACTATTCTATAACAAAAGAATTTACTGTTTTATATTGCGCAAGATGTATTACTTTCATTTCCGACAGTCTATAGATTAAAAACTTCTCCAATTCAAAGCTTCGCCCAATGCACTGTCCCGATTTACAGTGGCATCAACGGGGTGACATCCATCAGCGGAAACATAGCATCCTCACATGATGACTCAGGGGTCAAGTTTTACCCCCGCATAAATTTACCTTGATAGCTGTGTATTCTTGGCTTTCGTTTTCCTTTCTCTGTCCATAGTAATGTACTTATCAAGTCGTGACTTCTCACGCTTAACATTCCGCCTCTTTTTAATGTCTTCGTCATCCAACAAATCGAGGTTCATTTTTGGTCTCACCACGTAATCTTTGAACCGCTTTACTGCTTGGATTGTTTAGAGTTTTTGCGGGAAGCTCAGGCAAGATCCGAACAAACAAACAAAAAGACCAACTGCGGACAATTTGAAAGTTTTTGACGCTTCTGAGGCGATTTACAGGGCAAAAATCATCACGTTCAGTTCAACCAAAAATAACACCGTAACGTCCATTTTCTGGCCGGGCTTGGCGAAGGGTGGTAGCTCAGCGGTCACCATCACCGAGGCCATGTTCTTCGTCTGTGGATTAACACCCGGAGGCAGATTCACCCCAAATTGCTGCAGCATGCTGCGCGCAGCCTGAATGGTGAAGGGCGTCTGTGTTACCTGGTCACCGGTCCCATCGAGACCGACTACGAGGCCAAAACCGATCAGCTGATTGCTTCTGGCATTGGTGTTCAAATTAATGCAGAGTGCTCAGAAACGATGGTTGCGCATTCGCGGCTTCAAATATCTTGCTGATGTCATTGAAGGAGTTCAATTTCAGGATGGATTGAAGATTCACAAAACAACCCCATCATCTCAACAACAGGACGCTGCTTAATTCTTTTCCATACACCAGATTTGACAATAGCCCGTTGCAGTATTAACAATTTGAACATCAGGATAGGGTCTATCCCTTTTCTGCCTGCCTTACTTTTTTTCTCTTTCACCTGAGTCTGATTGAGAATCTCTCTAAATTCTTCCCAAGGAATCCATTTATTCAGTTGGACGAGGATATCTTGTTTCTCCTCTAGATACCGATGTCGCTTTTCCCAATCCCAGAAACCTAATTGACTCATCTTCAACTGCTACCCTTACCATCTTTAGTATTTATGATCTCATGCCTCACCCGGTTTGATGCTATTTTTCGAGGTTCCCTACAGTTGGCAATCATGCCTTTCAATCCTAAAGCTCCCACCATCGACACATTCCTTCCTCTTTTGCTTGGCTTACTGCTGTAGGCCCGTTTCCCCTTTTCTGCCCTCGCTCTCGTTAGTCTGGTTGCTAGATTGATGCCTGACTCATCGATGAATATTAGGTCTTGCGCCAAAATTAACTTGACTTTCTCCCAAAACTCCACCCTCGCCTGTTGTACTCTCTCACTTGCTTTGAGATCTGGATAGAAGGTTTTTTTTAAGGCTAAAATTCATCTTCTTCAATGTCTTATGCATTGTCGTGATACCCACCCGTATCCCAGTCTTGGCCTCCAGTTGTTCGCATAGTTGGGCCAGGGTCGCATCATTGTTCGCTTTTACCAATCCTGCCAAAATCTCCTGATGCTCTTCATTGAGTTTAGGGGGAATCTGCCCTCGACGTATTTTGGGACGGATGTTGCCTGTCTCACGTCGTTGTTTGAGGAGTTTTTGCACAAAACTGGTAGCGACACCAAATTGTTTAGCAAGACCCCGTTGGGAAACGTCTCCTCTGTCATAGGCATCGACAATCTTTTGTCTGAGGTCAATAGAGTAGGCTTTTGGCAATGCTTCTTCCTTTGGCTATATTTTCCCAAAATTGTACCCTAATCATTGCGAAAATGCTGTAGCTGGCTTGGTAACTTTGTGTTTAATAAAAAAAGATCACTTTAGTCGGGTATGTAAATTAATTTGTGTAAGCGGTCAAAATCAATAAAGCATTAAGGAGACCGTAAGCCATGAAAAAAGAGAAACAGACCAGTAGAGCCGATGAACTGATTGATGAATTATTACAGGATTGTCCTGACCCAGAATCCATCCTCGGAGAATCCGGATTACTGCAACAGTTAAGCAAACGACTGATTGAACGAGCCCTCCAAGGAGAACTGACTCACCACCTCAATCAGGACCAGGAAACAGGTCAACAGAATAGTCGTAATGGCTATTCCCAGAAAACGATTCAGTCGACCCACGGGGCAATGGATATCCGTATCCCTCGGGATAGAAACAGTGAGTTTGAACCAGTCCTGGTTCCCAAAGGTCAGAGACGGATTCAGGGGCTAGATGAGAAGATTCTCACCCTCTACAGTCGGGGGATGAGTACTAGAGATATTCAAACTCAAATGCAGGAACTCTATGGAGTAGATATTTCCCCGGGCTTAGTCAGTGAAGTAACCGCAGCGGTGATGGAGGAAGTAAAAGAATGGCAGCATCGTCCCCTGGAACGCATCTATCCGATTGTCTGGCTGGATGGTCTCAGAATTAGAGTCAGAGAGGAAGGACGGGTAAAAATTCATGTGCTGTATCTAGTGCTGGGGGTCAAAGAGTCAGGGCACAAGGAGATACTGGGGATGTGGCTATCCTCTGGAGGAGAGGGAGCGAAGTTCTGGTTATCAGTCCTGAATGAAATCCACCATCGAGGGGTAGAAAAAATCTGTATTGCCTGCGTGGATGGCTTGAATGGATTTCCCGAGGCGATTGAGGCAGTATACCCAGAGGCGAGGGTGCAGTTATGCATTGTCCACCTGATACGCAATAGCCTGAGATTTGTTTCCTGGAAAGACCGTAAGGCCGTCACCGCCGACCTCAAACCCATCTATCAAGCAACGACGGTGCAGCAGGCAGAATCAGCCCTAACCTCCTTTGCCGAACGGTGGGATGGCACTTACCCTAGTATTTCCCAGTTATGGCTAAATCATTGGGAGAATATCATTCCCTTGTTTGATTACCCCCCAGAAATCCGTCGGGTGATTTACACCACCAATGCCATTGAGGCGGTCAACCGTTCTTTGAGGAAGGTACTGAAGACGAAGGGGATGTTCCCCAATGCTGATGCTGCCTTGAAATTACTGTATCTAGGATTGAAAAATCTAACGAAGAGGTGGACCGTACCAATCCCCCATTGGAAGAGAGCATTGAGCTATTTTGCCATTGATAATCCTGAGTACTTTCTTCACTAATTTTTCTTGCTTACACAAAATTCTTGACACTCCCGAG
>CAJXNF010000385.1 GCA_913056375.1 uncultured Pseudomonadota bacterium
CGGCGACGACAGAAGGTTCACGAATAACAATCCCGTGCTTTTGCGTGCAGACAAGCGTATTGGCAGTGCCAAGATCAATGGCAAGATCCTGAACAAAAGACTTGGTAAGCGAAGAGAAAACAGACACGACCACTCCATGGTGAGAAAGACTTGAAGGAGGCCATCATCAGAAAAAGATCATCACAGGGCAAGCCATTTTCCACTTCAAACGAACTAGAATTTTTTCCAGCTTGGTGGCTTCCGGAGGCCCATAGTCAAACCTTGTGGAATGCACGGGTGCGGCGTGTGCCTTCGGTGAATTTATTGGAGGAAACCCTCGAGCTACCAGATCAAGATTTTCTTGAATGGTTTTGGTTGAGGGACACGTATGAGGCCCCTGCAGAAGCACCTACTATTTTGATTCTACATGGTTTGGAAGGATGTGCCCGCTCCAATTATGTTCAGGATCTAATGCGTCAACTCGGTTCCTTGGGATGGCGGGCTGTTGTTATGCAATACCGCAATTGTGGAGAAAAACCAAATCGTCTTGCGCAAAGCTACCATGCGATGCGCTGGCAGGAGTTAGACTGGACTGTGGAAGTACTTCGGGAACGCTTCCCAGAAGCACCGATTGGAGTCGTCGGATTTTCAATAGGCGGTAGTATTCTGCTCAATTGGCTTGGTCAGAATGAGTTTAAAAACATTGCGGCCGCATGTGCTATCTCTGTTCCCTACAAACTAGCGCTCTGCGCTGATCGACTCAACCAAGGTTTTTCAAAAATCTATCAGCAATATTTGATGGGACGGCTGAAACGCTCTGCAGTGCGCAAGTGGGCCTTGTTGAAGGATGCATTGGGATTATCTGACCTTTCGCAGATCAATGAGCTAAAGACACTCTGGGAATTTGATGATTTGCTGACGGCGCCCTTGCACGGTTTCAAGAATGTCCATGATTATTATGAAAAAGCCAGTTGTCGTCAGTACCTCACCAAAATTCAAGTCCCAACCCTACTGGTGCACGCTCTGGATGATCCTTTCATGGTTCCTGAAGTTATTCCGCAGGCATCTGAATTGTCAGATCTGATTCAGACGGCTTTCGTCCCAGTAGGAGGTCATGTAGGCTTTGTGTCCGGTTCCTTTCCAGGAAAAGAGTGGTCTTGGCTCTCTCGGATTGTCCCCAGCTTCTTTGCAACAAATTTTCGCTGATGGTTTCTTATTAGCGGTCTGGAAGGATTTCAGAGGTGGTTCGCAAATTCGGAGAGTATGCTGATGTCTCTGGGAGAAGAAAGTTCCAGAGACATCATGGATAGACTCAATCCAGTAGATCCTCACTCATCATAGTAAGAGCGTAGAGGTCCGCTCCGACTTGGATGTCGGAGTCGACGCAGAGCTTTAGCCTCAATTTGACGGATTCGCTCGCGGGTAACATCAAAGTTCAGACCTATCTCTTCCAGCGTATACTCCTTTGCCTCATCGACACCAAAGCGCATTTTAACAACTTTTTCCTCTCTCTCACTCAATGTCCCCAAGTAGTGACGGATCGTCTCTTCAAGATGTTTTGTGGTTGTTTTAGCAACGGGATCCAAAGCATTCTGATCAGGGATAAAATCTTTTAACTGCGAATCTTCATCATCCCCAATTGGAGAATCGAGTGAAACTGGATCTCGGGAAATACGAATGGCATCGCGAACCTTATCCAAGGGCATACCAAGATGTTCTTCCAGTTCATCAATACTAGGCTCTCTCCCATGCTGATTCGTGAGCTGCTTTGATACCTGGTATAGCTTATTGAGAGTCTCAATCATATGAACAGGAATACGAATCGTCCTTGCCTGGTCAATGATCGCTCTTGTGATTGACTGCCGAATCCACCACGTCGCGTAGGTAGAAAATTTGTAGCCTCTTCGATATTCAAATTTGTCAACAGCTCGAATCAGCCCTAGGTTCCCCTCTTGAATCAAATCCAAGAATTGCAAACCCCGATTCGTGTGCTTCTTGGCAATACTGATCACAAGGCGCAGATTGGCCTCAATCAGCTTACTCTTGGCCTGTTTTACCTGAAGTTCTGCTTTTTTCAGATGTTCAATCTCGGTATCAAAGTCATACCAATTGTCTCCCGCTTGCTGCTGAAGCATATCGATGCGTCGACGACACAACTGCCATTTTTCAAAGATCCTTCGGGCCACCGGAAAGCGCATTCCTGTTCCGTTTTCGAACTTTCGTTCATAGTAACGTTCACGCCTTCGCTCTCCCTGGGCTTTCTTCCATTTCTCTAGCCAACGTGCAGCATCTTTTGGAGCGATCTGCAGTTGCTCCTCATAAACCTGCACTCTTCGTTTTAGTGTCCGAATCTTCGAGTGATGCTGAAGCATTGTAGAGCAGAGGGCTTCTAACTGACGAGAATTGAAGTTTGCTTTCTCAAGTCTCTTGAGGATTTTTTTCTGCAGAGATTCAAGCTCTGTTTGGTCAAACTTCTTAGCAGTCGGATCAGTTTCTAACTCCAACATTTGTTGGCGGAGTTCATCTATCTGAGCCAATACATCCTGGAGTTTCTTTGATGCTCGCTCATCATCCTCAATGACATTGTCATCTTCATCCAAGCCAGCAATTAAGTTCTTGGCACGAACATGACCCTCTTTCAGCTTCCTTTTCAATTGACTCAGGTTCTCTAGAACCAAAATTGAACGCGCAAAAATCTGGAGTAGCGCGTAGTTCCCTTCCTCAATTGATTGGGCGATCTGCAATTCCTCATCTCTAGTGAGCAAACTGATGCACCCCATCTTTCGGAGATAGAGTTGAACAGGATCATTATTGATTGCTGCTAAGTCGGCACTGCTCAAGGAATCATCAATCTCCAATTCGTCCGTATCCTTGAGGGCAATTTCTTCTTCAGAATCCTCATCTTCCAATACTTCAATCCCAGCACCGGTTAGAGCGTTAAAGATCTGCTCCATCTGGCTATTATCTGCTTTGGCTCCATCATTTTGTTCGCTGAGCTGGCTATTAATATCATCTAAAGTCAAATAGCCTTTCGCTTTGCCATCGTCCAAAAGGCTTTTCATAACTTTTGATTTGAGGCTCTGTGTTCTAGCGCTTTCCCTATTTTCGGTCATCATGGCGACTCCGTTTTTGGGTGTTGGGAGGGGAAGCAAGTGGGTGAGAATATTTTAAACACTGTTGATGCTTTAGATGATCTCACTTTCATTGATCGCAGTCAATAATTTCGTACATACAAAATAAATTTTTTCAACTAACTGAAAAGATTGATCAATAAATAAATTATTTAACTGATTTTATTATTTATTCATTAATTTAATATAGAAATCATGTTAAGGCTTCGAATCTCAACAAAACTTAGCGAAATTACGTGGGGAATTGGAATCAACAAAAATTCTGGAGCCTAAGAGGGCCAATGGGATCAGTGAACTGTAACTGGAGAGAGTCGATTGGGCGAATCAAGTTTCGATGAATGTAAATCT
>CAJXNF010000386.1 GCA_913056375.1 uncultured Pseudomonadota bacterium
TTCATCTGGCCGATCCCCACAATCAACATCTGCGCCAAGGCAATCACCATGTTGACCGAAATGGCTGCCAACAAAATCTGAATATTGAAGGGGGTCAGGAAACTAGGCTTGAGATAACCAATCAGCATGATAGCCAGGATCACAACCAACAAAAGTCCCGACCACTCAGCCTTCAGCAGTTTTTGGAGTGGCATCAGAATGCCCTAAATGAAGCGGTTTTGAAGCAGAACAACATTTCGCAGCTTTTCCAGAAGAACAGCGCTGAGCAATAAAGCTCCTAGTACGGCTTGCACCCAGAACTCACTGACTTGCAGTAACAACAAACCGTTGGTGAGTAAGCTGACTAGGACAGCTCCGAAGAAGGTACCCAACACAGAGACCTTTCCTCCACTCAACAGGGTACCTCCGAGAACCGGTGCCAGAAACGCAGGCAATAGCCAGTCCTGACCGATATGCCCTGTCATTGAAGGAATAGCTGCTCCAGTGCGACAGGTCAGCATCGTGGCCGCCAACGCAGCCAACAGACCCGAGAGGGCGTGGCACAAGATGAAGGTGCGTTTGACGTTGACTCCAGAGAGTTCAGCAGCAGTCGGGTTGGCTCCTGCTGCCAGCATGTTACGGCCCAAGCTGGTGTAGCGATAGAGTGCAGCCAACATAATGGCGACTCCCAAGCTGATCAACAGCAGCGGAGAGAGATAGCCATAAATCTTGGTGCGACCGAAGGTGGCAACCTCTGGGGGTAGATTACGGAAGGCCTCGGCCTGCGTCAGCCAGATCATCAACCCAAAATACACGCTCATTGTCGCCAGGGTGATGATGAAGCTGTGTACCCCAGTCCTTACGACCATTACTCCATTGATTGCCCCAAGTAGTGCGCCGCCCAAAAGTAGAAAAATAAAGGCAACGGGGAGATTACTCCCCATCCCTTCCAGCAACCAACCGCCAAACATCACGGCTGAGACACCAATCGAGCCCACAGACAAGTTCAGCCCCCCCGTGACGATCACCACCATCATTGAAAAGCCGATCACTACGTCAATGGAGATGTTTCGACCGAGTGCATACAGGTTGAAGCGTGAGGTAAAGCCAGTGGTCAACAGCGCAAAGATCGTGGCAAACACGAGTATCAGGAACAACAGACCAAACTCATTGGAAAAGAAAAAATTCCTTATCGACGAGCGGTCACGGCTATTCGTTGAAGCTGATGATTCTTGCGCTGATGCCATTCTGGATTCTTTTCAGAGAGTTCCGAGGAGGCTCTTCGCCTCCAAGGAAAACTCAGTTACAGACTAGGTAGGTTGATTCAAAGGAAGCCATCAAGTCCTTGGTGACCGCTTCCATCGCACCGATGTAGGTATCGACCTTGTCACGACCCACGAAAGCCGTTCCACTGTCAATGAACTGATTGGTCAATGCTGTCGATTTGAAGGGCGCATTCTGATTGACTTTGCACCCACCTCGCAGCTTGTCCATTGCAAAGGAACCGATATAGCCCTGACCGTATGGGTTCTGCAACATAGTGCCATGTACGTAGCCATCCTTGATTGCCTTGAGTACAACCTCATCATGGTCAATACCCACCATCTTGATACGCTTGTCCCCAATCTTCCGCAATGAATTGGCAGCCACGACCGCAGGAACCCAGGCAGTCGTTACGATCCCATCAACCTTGTCCGCTTGTGCGGCGAGGAAGGCATTGATTTTCTCTTCAGCTGGCTCTGGAGCGTCAATATCCGCAATCACTTGAATGACTTCCACTGCTCCACCGGTTTCATTGGCGGCCTTCTGCACCGCATCGATTCGCAGTTGAGTGTTGGGATCTACCAAAAACCCCGTAAAGTGAGCAATCTTGCCTTTTCCACCGAGGGTCTTAATCAACTCCTTGGTGCCTAGGTAGGCTGAATTACCGGTATCTGTTCCCAAGCAAAACACTGCAGGGGTAGGTTGCTTCAGACAACCAGCCAAGGCAATGACGGGTGTTCCTTCCGCGGTCAATTCGCTCGCAATTGAGTTCGTACCCACGGGATCCCCAGGGAAGATCAGGAACCCGTTGTAGCCCTGGGTCAGCAGGCTTTCCAGCAACTGATTCTGTTGACTGAGCTCCCATTTCTGTGGAACACGATAGTCTGCACCTGAGAGACCGAAGTCACGCTTGGCGTCCTGTCCAGCTTTTTCCCATGCTGCAAAGTATGGATGTGGTCCACCAGGCACCAGTGCCACTCGAGTGTCGGAGGCCAAAACGGGGGAAGCAGTCAGACAGGCCAAAGTGGTCCCTAACAGGCAATTTTTTAAAGTTCGAAAACTTTTTCGTCCAAATTCCTGAAAAACATTCTCTTGGGTCATGTTCATTCCTCTGTTCGAGATGAATCGAAAGTTATGGGCATGCGAACGCCCGACATTAGCGATGATTTCACAGTCCATTGGGAATCACGCTCTCTGCAACCACTCATCCTGAGATATGATTCGAACAAGCGAATTGGTCTGTGGGGAACTTATTGTTTTTTTGGCTTCTGTCAACCGATTTCTTGGTCTGACAAGATCCAACTGGCTGTGATGATTAAGAAATTACTGATCTGCCTTCAAGACGCCACCAAATGTCCTGGCGCAACTTCCTGAAGATGAAGTGGGGTAGGCTGTTCGTGAAGTTTGAAAATCTATGATTTGAGTACGGTTGGACATTTGAGGAGATGACTCCTCTTAGTTTGGGACGGAACTCATGAAGCCCCCCTCAGAAAAAAACCTTGGGAAGTTCGCTCGTGAATTCCAATATGGAATTGCTTGAAATCAAATCAGTTGATTGAAAAATTTCAACACCATCCTGATCAATTCGAATTCACACATATCATGAATCCTTACCAACTAGAGAAAATTCGGGGAATGCTCCTCGGGATGTTTATCGGAGATGCCCTCGCCATGCCCGTTCATTGGTACTACGACACCAAAGCCCTTCAGCAGGACTACGGTCCGATCTGTAACATGGAGGCGCCCAAGGAATTTCATCCGAATTCTCTGCTGCACCTCTCCAACACAGGAGGTCATGGACGTGGCAAACAGCAAGGCAGCATCGTGGGAGACGTGATCCTCAAAGGACGCAAGGAATTCTGGGCTAAACCCAAGCTTCACTACCACCATGCTCTTAGAGCCGGAGAAAACACCCTGAACTTGCTGTGTCTGCGGGTCTTATTGCGTAGTTCTATTCCTGATTACTCAGCAGATAGATTTTTGACGGCCTACATTGATTTCATGACCACTGCAGACACTCATCAGGACACCTATGCTGAGTCTTTTCATCGAGATTTCTTCGCCAACTGGGCCAAGGGCAAACCAGCTGAAGAATGTGCTGGTGTTGAGGATCACAACACGGCGTCTGTTGGAGGTCTGGTTCTACTTCCCCCGGTTCTTGTCAAATCAATGGGAGATTGGTTGACAATTCGCACTCAACTTCGACTGACTCA
>CAJXNF010000387.1 GCA_913056375.1 uncultured Pseudomonadota bacterium
GATTGCACAATGGAATTCCAGCTTTGCCTGCACTTGATCGAGCAGCGGATGAGGCCTTCGCAAAAGAGCTGCATCAACGTGTCCCTACCTTGGTGAAAGACACTCAAAATCTGCTGCCAATCTCCCCAGAAAAACATCGAAGAGTACTTATCATCTCCGGAGGAATCGTTGACCCATTCCAACCAAACCCAATACCTTTTCAACTACCAGAAATGATGCAGGAAAAAGGCTTTGAGGTCAGCGTCTACAGAGCAGGGGAGGAAGTTGATCCAAGTGCTTACGACTTATTACTCTACTTGTTTGGGGAAGAAACACTGTTGACGCGCAATCACATCTTCATTGATTGGCTAAAACTGATGGGATGCTTCCGGTTTTCGATGCAACGTTTCTGGCACGAAGTCCCGACAGCAATGATCTCTTTCGGGTATCCCTACCACCTCTACGATGCCCCACGCGTTCCTACTTATATCAACGCCTACTCTACAACCGAGCAGATGCAGTCCGCTGTCCTCAACGCATTGCTGGGTGAAACCCCTTGGCAAGGCACCTCACCCGTTGACCCCTTCTGCGGATTGGAGGATGCAAAATTTTAGTTCTGTAATTCTTTAGAAGAGAGCCTAACTTTTAACCTCGGAAACAAAGCCTCTCTCAGCAACGAGTTTCAGACATCAAACGAGTAATTTAATGTCTTCAGAGCAAAATCCTCTTCAGTGGAAAGAATTAATTTAGTTCACTATTTTAAGCAGAGTCCGATGACCAACAGACGAAAGAAATCCTTGATTTACAGCGGAAAAGCTTTGTTTTCTTAAACCTAATGTTCGCTGTGGACCATTAGTTTTTAGTTCTCATACAGGACATAAAATTTTCTCAAAAAACTCAGTAAGAAGATCAAAGTGGGCTAGAGGCAAAACCTGCGAAACATACTGATCTGGCCGAACAATAATCAGGCATCCCACATCTTTGTTGATCCCCCGTTTCTCATAGATGTTTCCTGAGCGGTAATCAACGCAGAATACCTTTTCATAATCTCGTAAGCCGTATTTCCCTTTTTTTGGACTTAACAGAGGATGTAGGGTCCCTCGTTCCAACTCTCGGTGAGGGCTTTGAAAAACGAATCTGAAATCAATCACTGAATCAATTTCTGAATCTTTTGGAGTGAATCTATTGAGGGGTGACTGTTGGCTTAGACTCAAGAACTCAACTAGTTTCAGGATCCCGCATTCAGAAGACATCGGTTTGGCTTTCCCGGCAAAGGCAAAGATTCGCCATGCCCCATTTGCGGTGATGCAATGACCTAGTTGGAAAGGTTTTGCATCTGCGTGTCGAATGACTTGGGCTGAGTGGAAGCGTTTGCCGATAATCTGACCCTTAGCGAGATCTTGGAAATCATTTGCTGCCGTAATCATTGATTGTTGATATTGGGTGGCGACTCCCGCTGTAAAACGACCAGACAATTGGAAATACTTTTGAAATTCTTCTGGATCTACACCCTCTGGGTTTTCCTTCGACTTCGGCTTCATGCTGAACATTTTTGAAAAGTCTCTGTCGAAATCTATCAACGTTTGTGCAACCTGCAGACGCTCCTCAGAGTAAGTACGCAGCAACGATTCTCTAGCCCTGCCAGTTAGCACATGTGCCAGCTTCCATCCTAAATTCCAGGTGTCATTCAAGGAGGTATTCATTCCCTGTCCCGCTTTGGGACTGTGAGTGTGACAGGCGTCTCCAGCCAGAAAAACCCGTGGCTCCTGCTCAGCATCAGAGTCATCAAAACCTGTTGCGAGCCTCTGTCCAATCTCATAGACACTCCACCACGGGACCTCCTTCACCTCAATGGTGTAGGGTTTGATAATGCGATTTGCTGCTGCGATCAAGACCTCCGGACTCATTTGGTCCTTAGCCACTCGCTCATTCTCTTTGAGTTTATCAAGTTCGATGTAGAGCCGAACCATGTATCCTCCCTCCCTGGGAATGATCAGCATACTCCCTTCATTTGCTGATTGAATAACTGCTTTGAGGCGGATATCTGGAAAATCGGTTACAAGCAAAACATCCATCACGCCCCAGGCTTGGTTCAGCGTATCACCGACTAGCTCTTTGCCAATTGCTTCACGAACTTGACTTCGTGCCCCATCACATCCAACGGCATACTTGCATCGGACGATCTCCACTTGTTTCGAAAATTGTGAATGAGTCACCGCTCTTTCAAACTTCAAAATGACTGGATGTTCCCTTTCTGAGTGATCCACTTGGACATCGATCAATCTTCTTGAGTAAAAGGGTTCCAGCTTGCGAGGAGATTTTTTCATGACCTCCAGAAAAAAATCATGTACTCGGGCCTGATTCAAAATCAGGTGTGGCATCTCAGACAAATCTTCTTCAACATCATCAATCCGATCACTTCGAAAAATTTCTTCTGGAGTATCCGGACGCGGTTTCCAAAAGCCAATCTCGTTTACACCATAGGCTTCCTGAATCGCTTGGTTCGCAAAACCATAGGCTTGGAACATTTCAACGGTGCGGCAAGCAATCCCATCAGCTTGGCCTACTAGTAACCTGTCATCTTTTACTTCTGCAATGCAGGTGTGTATCTCGCCAAATTGCGAAAGCTGTGCTGCCAGATTCAGCCCGGCTGGACCACATCCGACAACCATCACATCACATTTTTCAGGGAGAGGTCTTTTGATTGGCGGGGGGACTACTGCATCCTGAGGATCACTAAACCGAGGATCACCAGGATTAAAACCATTTAAATGAAATTGCATAGGAACAGCCTCAATTTAAAAACGATGGGAGTCATTTCCAGAAAACCACAAAAACTCTTCGAACTTACTATGACTCAGAAAGGCTGATTGAAGATTTCATGGCCTTGTGCGAACTATGTTCTTCGAGGAGGAGCAGTTCAAGTAAAAAGGTCTGCTGATCAACTTCCACGAACGTGTCTATGACCGGATCAAGATCATCAAGAAGAATATCCGATACAGCCCTCGAGAGATGGTCCCGCTGATGAGAACGCACATTGAGATCATCACCATGATTGAAAATCACGACCTCCATCCAGCACTCGATCTGCTCGAAACACATCTCAATGAGTCCATGCACAACTTCCTTGGAGAACCAATTGGAAAGGAAATATGAAAATTACCTCCGTCTCTAGCTTCCTCTTCGATGAGAAAGTCCGTCCCTTCCACTGGCAGGTCGATCGACCCGGATCTGGGGATGGCAGGCATCCCGAAAAAAATTTCAGTTGTGTCGTTGCCATTGAGACCGATGAGGGCATCGTGGGTTTTTCCAAGGCTCCCAAGGGAAGAATCATGATGGATCTGGTTGAAAGGCGCTTCGGCCCTGATCTGCTGAACAGAAATCCTCTTAATTCCGAGGAGATCTGGCAGAAGTGTTGGGATACGGATCGACTCGAGGAATATCCACTCTACGCCATTTCAGTGATT
>CAJXNF010000388.1 GCA_913056375.1 uncultured Pseudomonadota bacterium
TTATCGACAGTGACTAAAGTCGATTGAGATAGCTGACCACTGGTCGTCAGGCGAAGCGTTCCGTCGGCAATACGCGTCTCGCCACTATAAGAATTCAACCCAGCAATTGTTAATTCTCCAGAACCGCTTTTACGTAATTGGCCATCACCTGAAATTGCTCCAGAAAACGTCAAGTTTTCAGGAGAAGTCAGATCGAATTCAAGGGTCGCACCTTCTTTGACATCAATAGATTGACTCGACGAAGCATCAACCGCAAAAAGATTTGCTATTGTGAGACTACCAGCATTGACGTTAATAGTACCTGTTGTGTTATTCGGCGATGTCGGCTTCAAACGCAGGCCACCCTGGCCAGTTTTCCTCAACTCAGTACCATTCAATAGCTGTAACTGACCTGTAAATAAGCCTGGAGAAGGTGACTGGTTTGTGTCGACAATTAAAGAGCCATTTCTTACAGTAATCGAACCAGGCCCACTCACATCCCCAGAATCAGATGCAATAATCTGCACCTGCCCAGAAGCTGAAGGATCCCAATCAACACTCCCTCCCGAGCCGATCGATACTCCCGTTTTTGACTGCAGCGTAAGGTTGCCTCCTTCGATCCCAGAACTGGTAGATATCTGAGCGCTAACAACAATATCTTTATCAGCTACCAATGATAGATCTCCACCTCCTGGGGATGCCACTGCAATCGGAGAAGATACAGTAATCGTGCCGCCGGTATTATCGGAAGGATTATCTGCGAGAAAAGAACTAGTACTACCGGGAATTGTCTGAGACGAAGCATCGGTTGTAATTGTGACATTCGTCCCCGAACTCAATGCTGAAGCAATCGTCGGAGCAGTTGCGGAATTAATCGTGTAGTTAAAAGGATCAAGTAGCCACTCTCCTGTTGACCATCCCTCGAGAGACTGTGCATGCACACGAATTCCATCAACGTCGAGTGTTGCTCCTGATGTTTCGATTCGGCCTCCATGTCCACCATTGACACCTCCTTCAGCGAGCAATTGGCCCGACACCCTGGTCAACGAATTCGTGTTGGTGATATCACTCCAGACCACAATTTCTCCACCATCTCCATCATCTATGGAGGACACATCCAGCACCACATCCGAACCCACGGATGCTTCAACAGCTTCACGCACAGACGGGTCACTGTTCTGCCAGCTACCGCCAACCTGGATCAAACCCCCGGCTGTTGATCCACGCGCCGATAGTTCCGTCGTTCCGCTCAAGCTCACCCTCTCACCAGTCAGCGTCAATCGACCACCAGCTCCCTGTTCATCACCCACACCAATCGTGCTGTTTCTCACCTCCACAGCACCATCGAGCGCATCGGCAAATAATTCCTGGTCAATCCGTATGTCAATGCCCTCCAGCTGAATTCCAGCCACCGTTCCATCAGCTGCCGTATCCCGCTGATACGACATCCCTCCCAGACCCAGCGATCCCGCAAGAGGATCACCATTTAGACCGACTAAATCAGTTGCATCACTCTCAAAGACATCAAAAACTCCCCCACCAAACTTCAGCGAGCGGGCTGTGCTCAAATTCAGCTTTGGGACATTGACAAATCCTGCGCCAGCACCCAGATGAATGCCTCCAGGAGAAAGCCAGAAAAGATTCGCTTTGGAGGACAGCTCAATTCCTTTATTGATATAACTACCAACGGGCGAAGTCACACCAAGCACGACATTCTTCGTGCCACCTGTATCAATCTCGACTGCTTTGATCTTGCCACGGGTATCAAATTCACGTAATTTCAGGAATTTATTGCGTCCTGATTTTTTGCCTCCACTGATACGGCAAATCCCACTATTGCAACGACCGCCTTTGCTCCCATTCACCTTCGTTGAAAAGCCATTCAGTTCCGCCGCACGGATGTCTGCCTTTGCCCCAGGGGCCGTCAACACACCGACGATCGCAAACAGCAAACCGAGGCTCAGGCCGGCACTCTTCCGAGGGAAAGATTCGAGCACAGCATGTTGAGAAAAGTTCATCTTCAAATTTTGCAGCGTTTTCAGCGGAATACCTGAGTTGTACTTCTGGAAACAAACTCAATCTAAGCCAGTTGACGCGATACTGAACGCCGCCTCATGGCTGCTAACCCTCTGGATCGATGTTGAAATCCTGACAGCGAGACGGAATAGCAAAAAGTTGTCACGCAGAAGAGCGAGAAATTCAAAAATTTGCATTTTTGTACGACAGTAGAATTCAATAGTCGTCTCCGTTGTCTGCCGTGCTGTTTCTGGCCCAACTGGTTGCCCCACCTCTCCAACCAGGGCCGGTGCGACTACCCAGCTCAGCACCTCAACAGCGTCCCAAACAGGACAACACCCCTCTGTTTGATTCGCAGCCCGGTTCAGCTCCCGGAGGCCAGCCAGCCGATGATCCAGAGACTCTCGACAAGGAAGAATCGCTGCCCCTGGAAGACTGGCGACCCGATATTCAAGGCAAGACTCCCTATTCCGATGCTGAGCTCACCACGATCCTCAGCACCTGCGGCAAACCCACTGTCCAAGCCACGCTCAATGCTTGCGCAGCCGCTCTCACCGCTCAGCTGATCAAGGATGGATACGTCAACAGTCGTGTTTACAGCTCACCGACACCGGAACCTGGCGCACTCGAGGTGGTCCTGGGGACCATTGCCGAACTGCGCATTACCAGCGATGACGACGTCCTGCAGCAGCGCGTTCAGCAACAGCTCTCGCCACTGATCGGCCAGGTTCTTCATCTGCCAACTTTAGAAAAAGCACTCGTCAAAGCTCGCCGTCGAGGAGCTGGCGAGATCAAAGGGGGAATGGGGCGTCTGGGAAGTGACCCCACCAAGGCCGTGGTCACACTCAACGTGTCACCGGCCAAGCCTGAACCATTGATGGGAGACTTCAGTCTCGGTAACAACGGCAATATTGGCAGCGGTGAATGGCGCGGTGTTGGCACACTGCTCCAGAAAGGATTCATTCAACGAGGCGATACAGCTTTGCTGTACATCGAACTCAATAGCGATGGTGATCTTGAACTGGGAAGCAAAGTAGCGTCCGCTACGTATACTTATCCCCTCAGTGATACCTGGTCAATCACTGGATCCTTTGGCATCAGTTACCGACGATTCGTTGAATTTCGCAAGCCGGCATACGACTTCAGCTTCCGCACCCAACAAGGCCTGCTGCAGCTGGAAAAAGTTCTAGCCGAAACCGACACATTAACCTGGACAGCAGCGGCTGCTTTCAGCACAAATCGAAGCGACAGTTATAAATCAGGCCGTAGCTTTCCATTGGTGGCAGGAGGCGGCCTAGATGGATGGTCCCACAGTGGTTTTGTGAAATTCAGTACAAACGTTGGTGGTATCAGCGGACCCGTTTTCTGGAATGCCAATGCCTACTTAACCCAGGGAATTGCAGGGGTCACACTGGATGAACATCTCCACAACCTCGACCTT
>CAJXNF010000389.1 GCA_913056375.1 uncultured Pseudomonadota bacterium
TTAACGCCCTTCGATGGGGCCAAAAGCGATTGAATTGATCTAGCTGTAGGAGACATGAATGGTGATAACTATGCAGATATCATTGTTAGCCAACTAGAAGGCGGAGAAGGCATCGTAGATGGCTTCAACGGAAAGAAGCTAACGGATCA
This sequence comes from uncultured Pseudomonadota bacterium, assembly GCA_913056375.1. Lineage (GTDB taxonomy): Bacteria > SAR324 > SAR324 > SAR324 > NAC60-12 > JCVI-SCAAA005. The sequence goes on from CAJXNF010000389.1 coordinate 150, forward strand.
TTCTGCAATGGGGTGCGAAGACGAGAAGCTCTCCAGTATGGCAAAACTTTGGGCTAGGCCATCATATTTTAATCCCCATGGAACAACTGATAATGCAGTACACATAGCAATTGGTTATTCACTTCCAGATGAACAACCAGAGGCACCTGAGGGTGAAGAATATAAGTTCAAAGATGAGAAGTACAACCAAACCTACTTGGCTAATCTTTCAACGATGGTGGTTGATTCAAAATCAAAAGGTAAAAATTCAGAAATTAAGAACTGGCTGCTTAATTCATCAGAAGGTGCTCATGCTGGTCATGGTACTGATAAGCATGATAGTGGGCATAGCATGATGAATGTAGGCAATGAAAGTGGAGGAAATGGCATGATGAGTATGGAGGATGAATTAACAAATCCATCAAAAACTGCGAAGCACAAAGGCAGCCAGGTTACCGAGTTATTAATGAATGGAGCAATAACGTTGAACGAGAGATATACAGATATTGATTTTCAATATTTCGATATTGATGCAAATAATAGGGGGCAGGGAAGCTTGCTTTTAACGCAAGATGATGGCGACGCGACGATCATGCATCTAACCAAAGATGCGACTTATCATGGTGAAGGTGATAACAGACAAGCGACTTGGAATTTGAAGGCCGATTACTTTAGCTGGGCATAAAATAAGCCATTAGAAAAATGGCTTAAAATCTGTTAACTAAAGAGCCCAGACAAAATAGCTGCTAGATTGAAAAACCATTGTTGATGACGCAATAAGTGGCTTGCATGCCGAGAGATTGCATCTCTTCTTTCATTTTATTGATGTTGTCCTGATTGGCAACAATAACAAGACTCTCAAGCTCAAGAAGGGCAAAAAAGTCGTCCAAGATGTCTTTTACGGTTTCGAGATGAACATGAAAAGCATCCAAGTCAACGTAACTTTCTCTCAGAAATAATTGGGTATCACTAAAAGCTGCAGTGAACAAAAGAGTTCCAGTCTCATTATGTCCACGTGAAATGATTTCATCAGTGATCTTTTTAATAGCAGTCATTTGACCGTCTTTTACACGGAAAAGAGGGTAGATACTGATGAAGGAATCAATACGCTTCATGGCCGAAGTAGGATTTCTCTTACTCTAGGCAAGACAAACAACAAAGCCAATTCATGTGGGGTTCAAAACGAGATTAATCATTAAAAAGTCAAGTCGACTGAGATTGGACAGGCTCGACTGAAGCGGGAGAATCCTGGCGATCCATATTCACAAAAAAGCCACCATCAAAGATGGTGGTGGCTTGTTGAGATTAGAAGATAAAGCGTTATCGACAGAAACCCTGAAAGGACGTCATCTTCACAGGTGAAAGAGCGGTCAGAGCCTGTGACAACTCGTCAGTTGGAAAACCATAGGCGACAACTTTGACGGGAGTCAAAAGCCCCATAAAGTCAGCGCCAAACAAGTCTCCAAAGGCTTTCATGTGAAGCAGAGCTTGAGCGGAGTTGGTGTAACGCTCGTAGACATGAACCTCATCATGGGCGGAATTGACACTAAACTCGAAATTGGTTGTGTCTGGCTCATTCGACTGAAAATGCTCAGTCATTTTGGCGGCAAGAGCTGAAATTTGATCAAATGAATCAGGCTTGCAGGAGCAAATGATGGTCCAAGAAACCCAGGTATTGGATTGAGAGATCGTAGTCATGTGGGAGGAAAATTAGTTGGAGATGAATCGACAATCAACTAGTGACCAGCACGGATGAGGTCGACCAATCTCTCGGCAATGGCATAGCAGGTGAGCATTGGATTGCGGGAAACATGGTCAGGAATAATTGAGCAATCCACAACTCTTAGAGAGGTACATTCATGAACTTTTAGATAAGGATCAACAACAGCATGATTGTCAGAGGCAGGTCCCATTTTGCAAGTACCAACGGCATGCCAAATCGTGGCAGATCGATCGGTAATGTATTGCTCAATAAACTTGGTATCATTAACCATATCTTCGGTCAAAACTGCTACTCCATCAGAAATGTCCTTGAGTGCGCCTGTGGTGAGCAATTCATAACCGCGTCGCACACCATCAACCATCTTGCGCATGTCTTCTGCATGTGAATTCAGGCGATGGTCAATACGGGGTTGTTGATTTGGATCAGAAGATTGAAGTGTGACACGTCCACGAGACTCGGGTCGGTTGATCACAATGCCCGTACCGAACATTAGGCCTCGAGTTGGGTCAGCACCTGGAAAACGCTCCGCACCCAATTTTCCAAGACAATAAATTTGCATATCGTTAATATGAGCGCTACCGGGGGCCGTGTAATGAATCACCATTTGAACATCATCATCAGTCTCATTCACGATCCCAGGTTTTGGATAGGCAGCAACAACCGCCAAGGAATGGTCGATCAGGTTGCTACCAACACCCTGTAAATTATTAACACACTTAATATTCATTCGATCCATATCATCAATTGGACCAACACCTGAACGGAGAAGAATCGCAGGAGAATTAATGGTGCCAGCACTAAGAATCACTTCACCGCCAAAGAGGCTTTCAACGGAATTGTCTGAATTGACAACTTCAACTCCGATAGCATCCTTACCAGAGAAAAGCACTTTATTGACCATTGTCCGATCTTTGATCGTCAAATTCGGCCGTGATTGAGCTTCCAAGAGGTAGGCAATCGAGCTGGAGACACGTAGCGTGCCATCGCCTGCTCGATTCATAGGGATGGGCCCTACGCCGTCATAACCATTCGGATGATTGTGATCTGGCACCCAGGCATACCCATCGGCCATAGCCGATTCCTTAAAAGCAGCGACGACAGGTGAATACTCATCAGGCCTGAAACGTTGAATGGGAATCTTTCCAGAACTGCCGTGATAGGAAGCATATCCAAAATCGATATCATTCTCGATTCGTTTGTACATGGGCAAAATATCCTCCCAGTCCCAACCAGTGTTACCAGCTGCAGCCCAAGCCCTGAAATCCTGGGGAAGACCACGTAAGGAAATGACCCCGTTCACAGCCGAGCAGCCACCACTTACCTTTCCTCTTGCATAGGGAAAGTCTCGTCCAGGCGTGACCTCGGTGATGTAGTGCCAATCATGATCATCAACGGAAACTGCACGAGAGTCCAAAAGATCACGAGGAGTTTGTTCAATGGAAGCGAAGTGTGGACCAGCCTCAATAAGCAACACTTTGGTATTTAAATCTTCAGTCAACCTGGCGGCAATAACGGCGCCAGCTGTACCCGCTCCTACAATTATGTAATCAAACTCAGACATGAAGGAATAGGGCAAGTTTA
>CAJXNF010000390.1 GCA_913056375.1 uncultured Pseudomonadota bacterium
CATCCACCTTCATTGCTAGGAGAGGGACTCCAGCAACGGACCGAGCATTAGAAATCAAATCTTGGGCAGATCCCGCGGCTGATTGTTTCTTTAGTAGTTGCAGTTCCTTCTCAAGCTTTCTTTTCTCTTCCATCAAGTTGGCGACCTGTGTCCCAATACTCTCAGTCTGTACGTTGAGCAAGTGCTTCAATTCCTGAACCGCTTTGCTCTCATCTCGGCTGACCTCTTCTGCACGTTCACCAGTAACAGCCACAATTCGGCGGACTCCAGAGGCAATGGCACCTTCAGAAACAATGCGGAAGGAACCAATCTCTCCGGTAGCTGAAGTGTGACATCCTCCACAAAGTTCGGACGAGAAGTCATCTAATTGGACAACCCGGACGGTGTCTCCATATTTTTCACCGAAGAGAGCCGTTACTCCGCTATCCACTGCCTGACGGTATCCTGTTTCAAAGACGTTCAGATCAATGTTTTCACGGATCTTCCGATTGACGAGACGCTCTATCTCTTCAACTTGATCGCTGCTTAATCGCTCTGAGTGAGTGAAATCAAATCGCAGGTAATCTGGATGAACGATTGAACCCGCCTGGTTGACATGCTGACCAATGATTTGCTTCAAGGCCGCATGTAGCATATGAGTGCCAGTATGGTTTCTGGTCGTTGCCTTGCGTTTATCGACATCGATCCTGGCGATGACTGGCTCCGGCTCTGGCTTTTCACTGCCGTCACAAACATGAATGATCAAATCGCCTTCTTTGCGAACATCCACCACACTCCAAGTTCGTTGACCTTGCTGTATCGTGCCCTGGTCCGCGACCTGTCCTCCAGATTCGGCATAGAAGGGTGTCGTGTCCAGAGCAAACAACCATTGCCCCGATTCGTTTTTTGCAAAGCGCCGAATCCACGTTTCCGCGTTGTAGGAATTGTACCCTATGAATCGAGAATGCGGTCCAACTTCCAATTCTTGCCACTCAATTTGAGCAGTCTGAAAACGAGCAGATTCACGAGCTTTGGTGCGTTGGGCTTCCATACACACTTCGAAACCTGCTTCGTCCAACTCAAGTTGACGTTCTTCACAAATCAAACGAGTCAAATCAACTGGGAAGCCGTAGGTGTCATAAAGCTTGAACGCATCCTCACCGCTGAGCTTCTTCTGAGAAATTGTTGCTGGCTGAGCTACCATCTGTTCAAAGATCTCCAAGCCTCGATCGAGGGTATTACCAAAGCTTGCTTCCTCTGATTCGATCACTCTTGAAATATGGGCTTGCTGCTGGCGTATCTCAGGGAAGGCGTCCCCCATTACCCCAGCCAGGGTAGGCACCAGCTTGTGAATGAACGGGGTTTCCATACCAAGCACTCTACCGAAGCGAGTTGCTCGGCGTAGCATCCGGCGTAGCACATACCCACGACCTTCATTAGAGGGAATGGCGCCATCAGCAATTGCGAAGCTCAAAGATCGAAGATGATCTGCAATCACTCGGTAGGCGACACCAACCTCTCCTTCAGCATCTTGTGTTCCTGTTATTTCAGAAATAGCCTTGAGAAGAGGAGTGAAAAGATCTGTGCTGTAATTGGAATCAACACCTTGTAGCACCCGGCAAACTCGCTCGAGTCCCATCCCAGTGTCTACACCTTTGGCAGGCAGAGGAGACAACTTGCTATCATTACCCCTGTTAAATTGAATGAAAACGAGGTTCCAAATTTCAATTACCCGAGCATCATCAGCATTGACCAACGGAGCCCCACTGCGATCTTCCGTCATATCGATGTGAATCTCACTGCAGGGACCACATGGGCCCGTATCCCCCATTTCCCAGAAGTTCTCCTTCTTGCCAAAGAAATGGATATGATCCGGATTGATATCTGTACATCTTCTCCAGAGCTCAGCTGCTTCTTCATCAGGAGGTAAGCCATCCTGTTCATCGCCGCCAAAAACCGTGGCGTGAAGCCTAGTTTTGTCTAAGCCCCAAACCTCTGTCAACAGTTCCCAAGCCCAACGTATTCCTTCTTCCTTAAAGTAGTCTCCAAAGGACCAATTACCCAACATCTCGAAGAATGTGTGGTGGTAGTTGTCCCGGCCCACATCCTCCAAGTCATTGTGTTTTCCACTGGCCCGGATGCATTTTTGAGAATTAGCTGCTCGATTGTAATCGCGTGTTCCAGAGCCCAGAAAGACGTCCTTGAATTGGTTCATACCCGCATTGGCAAAAAGCAATGTTGGGTCATCATTCGGGACAACTGGAGAACTGCGCACAAATCGATGCTGACGCTCTTCAAAGAAGCTGATGAATTCCTGACGGATCTGCTGGGATGTCTTCACGGGAGACTCCTGGAATCAGAATCTGGGAGGTGATCCCCACTGGGCAGTGGGGATGGCTGGGATTGGCTTACAGAGCCATGTATTCGACAACTAGGTGATCTTCCACCTGGATTGGAATTTCTTCACGAGCCGGGATCTGAATTAGCTTTCCAGTCATTTTGGATCCATCTCTTTCGATGTAACCAAGCTGCTGTTCTGAGAGTTCGAACCACTCTTTGTATTTCTCAATTCCCTTGCTGCGGTCACGCATAGTGATTTCGTCCCCAACGCGAACCTCCAAGGAAGGCTTATTGACATTTTTGCCATTGACCATGATATGTCGATGCACGACCATCTGGCGTGCAGCTCTAAGTGTCGGAGAGAAGCCCATACGATAGACCATGTTGTCTAATCTACGCTCCAACAACTGCACCATGAATACGTTGGTTTGCTCCTTTGATTTGGAGGCGCGATCGTAATAGCGTTTCAGTTGTTTCGCGGTTACACCGTAGTAGTGCTTCAACTTTTGGGTTTCCATCAACTGCATGGCGAATGGCGAAAGCTTGGCCCGTCGGCCTGCGCCGTGCTGTCCGGGTCTGTTCGGTCGGCGTTGAAGAGTGAGTGCAGCGCTTGGTGTTCCGATTAGATTGACACCGAGTGCGCGGCAGTGTTTGCGGAGAGTCTTGGTCTTAACAGTCATTTATTTCACTTTCTTTCAGATGGCATCTAACGGACTTTAGGAAAATTCTAGTTCAGGATTAGGTTCGTGCTGAGAGCGAACACGGGATGCCATCCCGAATTATTTTCGGGTCCTTCCGTCATTCGTGAAAAATGCACGAAACTCAATAAAATATTCAATTTTTCAAATGAAGTCAATGAACTAATGCGCCATCAAGGACATGAGAGGGGAGTTAAACCGAGTGAGAAAGTGTGGAGAATGATCTTCAAATGCCTTCTAGGATTGGTGCTCGCGTGCAGCATTTTACTGATTTCGGTCTTGAGTTGGGGTGCGAGCATCGTTTGGCGTTCAAAACCTGACTACGATGGTCTTTTAAGGAACCCACAGCTTCAAGCTGAGGTCACAATCCTACGAGATCAATGGGGAGTCCCTCACATCCAAGCCTCTCACTT
>CAJXNF010000391.1 GCA_913056375.1 uncultured Pseudomonadota bacterium
GGTTGAAAGGCAGCGGTGCTGGCTACATTCAAAATACGGCCTCTTCCTTGCTCGAGCATTTTTGAAACAAAGCGTTCTGTGAGGCCGGTAAGCGTGACGGTGTTCAATTGAAGTAATTCCTCGTCTTTTCCCTCAGGTAAATCCTGAATATTCCCAAAGTTCCCAAAGCCTGCATTGTTGACTAGGTACTCCACTTCCAAGCCCAAATCCTCAGTCCTCTGATAAAGCTCGCTCGCAGCTTGAGGAAGGGACAAATCCATTGAAATCACTTCAATTGGTTGTTTTGAGACCTCCATCAAGTCATGCCTGACTTTTTCAAGTACTTCCAGTTGGCGTGAGACTAGAATCAGTGGAATTTGATCTTTAGCAAAACATCTGGCGATCTCACGTCCGATTCCAGTTGAAGCTCCGGTAACCAGCGCATAGGATTGCATTTAAACTTTTTGGCCTAAGGAAATTGAATGGAAAGGATTGCGCAATCGTTACGACTTTTGGGTGATGAGACCCGTTTGAGGCTGCTGAGATTGCTTTCTGAGCAGGCCTTGAATGTCAGTGAACTTACCCAGATCTTGGGCTTGGCTCAATCTGGTATTTCACGGCATTTGAGCCATATGCGCAAGATGGGTGTGATTCAGGAACGCAAAGAAGGGGTGTGGTCCTATTATCAGTTGACTCCATTGATTGACCAGGATGATGATCTCAGACTCTTCGCTCAGTATTTACATCAACAACTTGAAGAACTAGATGATCCGCACCACGACCAAGTTCGGTTACAGGAAATTTTACATCAACGCCGACTGGGAGGCCCCGGACTCAACGAGAAACTATTAGAACCCGGGCAATCCTGGTCTGCCTGGTCCCGTTTGCTTGGACGTTTGCTTGGTACTCTTAAGCCTAATCTGCATATTGCAGATCTGGGCTGTGGGGATGGGACTCTGACCCTGGAACTTGCTAGATGTGCTGAGAAAGTAATCGGAGTGGATTTTGAAAGTGAACCGCTCCGGGTTGCCCGACAAAATTTGCTTTTATCCGGCCTCCAAAATGTAGAATGGATTCAGGAACCCTTAGAAAAATTGTCGCTCACCGATGAATCAGTAGATGTAGTGGTGTTTTCTCAGGCACTTCACCACCTCAAGGAACCGGAGGTTGGTTTGCAGCAAGCCCATCGAATTTGCCGCAAAGGAGGTTGTCTCCTGATAGCTGAATTGGAGAGTCACAACCAAGGGTGGGTGCGTGATAAGTTGCAGCATGCTTGGCAAGGCTTTTCAGCGGAGAATCTCCATAAAATGTTGAAGAAATCTGGCTGGCAACAGATCCATCTTGAATCCTTACCGCCGGCACGAGAAAAAATTTTTCAAGTTCTGCTCGGGACGGCTCAAAAGCAATGAGCTAAGAGGTCTTAATTTAAAAAAATAGTGAGGGAGTCAGTTGTGAAGAAAGTTCGATATGCTGTGGTGGGTGCTGGTTGGATTTCTCAAGAAGCTTTTTTGCCAGGAGTGTGGCAGACGGAAAATTCGGTTGTCTCAGCAATTGTGACTGGCTCTGAGGACAAGGGGAGAAAACTCGCTGATTTCCATCAAGTTCCTCATGTTTTCGGATATGAGCAGTATGCACAGATGTTAAATGAAGATATTTGTGATGCAGTGTATGTCGCGCTACCGAACTCAATGCATGCCGAATACACAATTCAGGCAGCAAGGACTGGTAAGCATATACTTGTAGAGAAGCCACTTGCAGTTTCCCTCCAAGAGGGAAAATCAATGATCGATGCTGCCGAAGAAAATGGTGTGTATTTGATGACGGCTTATCGCCTGCACTCAGAGCCTGGCACTGTGGAGGCACTGGAACGAATTCGCCGAGGGGAGATTGGGGAGCCGCGCATTTTCAATTCGATCCTTTCCTTTCGGATACAGCCTGAAAATCATCGACTGCAAAGCAGCCTCTGGGGTGGACCACTGCAGGATCTGGGAGTCTATTGTATCAATGCCGCTCGTCATCTCTTCGAGGCAGAACCTACAGAGGTTTGGGCATGCTGCAACGAAAGAACAGACAATCCACTTTTTAATGAGGTGGAAGAATCCATTGCAGCGACAATGATTTTCCCGGGAGGGCGAATTGCCCAGTTTATTGCGAGTTTTGGGGCAGATACCTGTGACAGTTATACTGTCGTAGGAACAGCAGGAAGTCTTACAATGGATCCAGCCTACCGTTTTGAAAGTGCCATGCGGCTTCAGCAACGTAATCAGGAGGTGATCAAATCGGATCAGTTCCCCTACACGGATCACTTTGCAGGCATGACAGCCTATTTTTCAGAATGCATTCTCAATGATAATCCCCCTGAAGCTGATGGATTGGAAGGTCTTGCTGATCTCGCTATTTTACTTGCCATCGAGAAATCTGCTCAAACTGGGAACCCACAGAAAATCGAACTCCCTGTGAGGTTAGTTCACCCAAATCCAGAAATGATCTACCGCTATCCAAGGTCAGAAAAAAAACTATTACTTTGATAGCTTTTTCAGATCATTCAATTCGAGTAAGAAGTTCTTTAGAAAGGACTTCTTAATAAACAGTATCTGCTCTTGCGATTTTTTCAGTTGAAATAAAGAATATTGTTTATATTTTAAGTATTTCTTAATTTAATTAATAAATTTTTAAGTATTTTTTAATCTAAAATTTTGTTTTAAGGAGAGGCTTTCATGCTGATTGGGATTCCAAGAGAAATTCTTCCTGAAGAGCGACGAGTTGCTATTGCTCCGGGGCACGTACCAAACCTCCAAAAACTTGGTTATGACCTATTGGTTGAATCAGGTGCAGGGGTAAAAGCCAACTTCCCTGATTCCCTCTACGTTGAAACAGGAGCCAAAATAGCTGGACGGACTGCGGACGTTTGGAAAAAAGCAGATATTATTCTGAAGATCCGAGCACCTGAAGCCAAAGAAATTGAAAAACTACATGAAGGCCAAATTTTGATCTGCATGCTCCAGCCAGCCCAACAAAAGGTGTTATTGGAGGAGCTAGCAAGCAAACAAGTGACTGCCTTGGCTATGGATGCAATTCCTCGCATTTCGCGGGCTCAGTCGATGGATGTCCTCAGCTCAATGGCAAACATCTCAGGATATCGAGCTGTCGTTGAGGCAGCTCAGCATTTTGGGAGATTCTTTACCGGCCAAATCACGGCAGCAGGTCGTATTCCTCCAGCCAAAGTATTGGTGATTGGTGCTGGAGTGGCAGGCTTGGCAGCAATTGGAGCTTCTCATAGTCTTGGAGCTATCGTCAGAGCGTTTGATACGAGAGTTGCGGTTCGTGACGAAGTCAAGAGTCTCGGAGGGGAATTTCTCGAATTGGATCTAGAGGAAGATGGTACAGGGGCAGGAGGCTATGCAAAGCAGATGAGTGAGGCCTTTATCAAGGCAGAGATGGAGTTGTT
>CAJXNF010000392.1 GCA_913056375.1 uncultured Pseudomonadota bacterium
CTGCTATGTCAAAGGTAGCGATTCCGCTTCCTCCTCCCACCAATCTAGTTGTAACCACTCCTGACAACACTCAGCAAGTCAACCTGACTTGGACAGTCAGTCCTGAGACTGCTCTATCTTTCAACCATGTCATCTACTGGAAGAAGGCTTCTGGTTCTCCGATCAGCATTGATCCGAATGACAATACGACTTATGACGGTAGGATTGTCACAGGTCAGAATGCAAACAGCTATGTCCACGGTGGATTGGATGGAGCCACTCAGTACAACTATGTCATCAGAGCAGAGACGAGTGTCGGTGGGGTTTCTACTTCTGAGCCGAGTGTGAATAGCTACAGCATCACTACGAATAGTATAGGTGGTCCGAATACAGATTCAGATGAGGATTTGCTGGTTCACTACGAGTTTGATGGAGATCTGACAGACACTGCTCAGTACCATGGTGACAATCGTTATGACCTAACGGCAGTCAGCGGAGCAAACATTGTTTTCGAAGGCTCGAGATTCTCAAATAACACTGCGGCTTATTTTGATGCCAGCAACGGCTATGCGTACAACAACAGCCTGAACGATGCCAATGAAGCTGATCTCTTCAGCAGTGGCGACTTCACGGTTAGTCTTTGGTTTTATGCTGATGAAGACATGAAGCAATTCAGCTCTCTGATGTCTTCTCGCTATGTTCCTGACTCAGGAGATGATGGTGGGATTCAAAGTTGGCAGTTAGATGCAAACAAAGACGATGGGCTACGTTGGCGCAGTCAAGCAGGAGACGCCGAATCAGGAAAAGAAGATAGAGTTCATACGTCGACAGAGAATCCTTATCCCGCCAATCAATGGAGTCATGCAGCCTTTGTCAAGCAAGCAGATGGGACTGCTTTGATTTACATGAATGGGGTGCTGGAGGCTACGAGCAGTGAGTCTCAGCCAACTCCCATGTATGCCTTGAAAATTGGAACCAATCGCAGGGAACAGCACCCTTGGAAGGGGTATATTGATGAATTCAAGATTTACAAGAGAGCCCTGACGGCGCAGGAAGTCAACAATCTCTACATCAATGATGCTCCTAACTAGGATCATTGAATTCCATCAGTAAACTCACCCTGCTGTCCCAACTCTTCACCCAACCTTCTTTTCACAGAGAAGGTTGGCAGACGGCCGGCTGAGGAGTTAGTTCCAACCTCTCAAATTCCTTATTTTTTCAGTCCAAATCAATCCCTCACCCACCACTTGCGTGGTCCCCCCTCTCCCAAAACGGGCGAGGGTTGTTCAGACCATAATGCCGTCTCAGAGCACCGTCAGGAGCACCAGCTTGCACTTCGAACCTTCCGTGAGGATGTAGTCGATGGTCTGCAGCTCGGTGGTGTCCGTCAGCCCGGCCTGTTCGAGTTCATTCAGGAGTTTGCCAAAGTTGCTCTTGAGCCAGAATTCATCGCGGACTGTGAAACAGATCACTCCGCCTTGCTTAGTGATACGAACCATTTCTCGCAGAGCTTCTGGCTGTACATGTCCGAGGGTGAAGGTCCCGATGCAGATGACCGCATCATAACTAGCAGTTTCATGAGTTAGGGGTTGATTCAGGTCCACCTGCTGAAGGTTCTGATAGCACTGCTTGCTCTGGGCTTCTGCTAGCATGGACTCTGAGTAGTCCACACCATCGAGTTGGAAATCTCCGGTCGTGGAGAGCAATTGCCCAACCAGCCCAGTTCCACAACCTGCGTCCAACACCCTGCCGGTTGCCAGATGTTTTCGTAATAACTCGACGCTGCGGGCGGGTGCTTGGTAACCCAACTCGGTCAGCAGGTCCTGGTCGTAGCTCTTGGCCCAGATCCCGTAGGCCTCCGAGATGTCGTCGAGGCTTTTTGCGTTGAGTACCTTGTCGTGGATTTCCGTGCGATTTCCCATTTAGCTTTCCTCTGTTTTGAGTTCATAAGCGATGTGATCCCGAGTTGGGATACTGGCTTACCTTAACATGAGGTCTGGCCCAAATAGCAAATCTGAGATTCTCGTGTTGCGGAGATCTTGGTCGAAGATTTTTTCCAATTGACTGATCTTTTGAACTTTATGAAACCAATCAAATCCCTCACCCACCACTGACGTGGTCCCCCCTCTCCCAGTTGGGCGAGGGTTTTCAGTGCATTGATTTCATTTGCTAATTTTAAATTTTTGGTGAGACGAAGTCGTTAGATTCTTTGCCTTCTCCTTCGGGGAGAAGGTGGCTGAAAGCCGGATGAGGGGATTTTTGCGAAAACATCTGCTCTGACAGTGCTTGCCGTCAAATTTATCAAAGAACTCCTCGTTCTCTCAGAGTCTTCCAAATGGTTTCCAATACAGCCTCTCGGCGTTGCAACACATCGTGATTCCAAAAGCGCAACACGAGGATTCCCTGCTGACTCAGAAATTCTGTCCGCTGTTGATCATAGGATTCCTGTTCAATGTGTTGGCTGCCATCCAGCTCAATCGCTAACTTCGCGGAATGACAATAGAAATCCAGTACATACGGTGGCATTGGATGCTGTCGGCGGAATTTGATTCCTTGGAGTCGTCGGTCTCTCAGCACACTCCAGATTTTCTGTTCTGCTTCGGTTTGTTCACTTCGTAGTTGACGTGCGAACTCTTTCGTGGTTGTAGGCGATTTTGTTTGATTCATCTTTGCTATTTCAGTTGTCATTGAAGACCCCTCACCCACCACTTGCGTGGTCCCCCCTCTCCCAAAACGGGCGAGGGTTTTGAGTCATTGATTTCATTCATAAATTTAATCTTTTTGGTGAGAAGCAATCGGCTTGTTCAGCCATCAATCCAAGCTTAAATCCTCCAGGCCCTCCCAGCACACCGGAACTTCGTAGCGTTGAATCGTCTGATCTTTCGTAATCAGCGTCATTTGATGCAGGAGAGCTTGGGCAATCATCAAGCGGTCAAAAGGATCTTTGTGAAGTGGGGGTAAGGCTACGGAGTGTAGCATTTCAGGGATCGTTGGAGGAAGGCATCGAATCCCAGCGGCATGTTGAAGCTCCTCGCTCCAGTTCTGCACATTGAAATCAGCGAGTCGGCCAGACCTGATGAGGAGAGCAATTTCCCAGAAGACAACCGTTGAGACGTGGAGTCGTCCCTGCTGAGCTAAACGATCCAACTTCTCTAGCTGAATTTTTGAGAGAACTTGCTGATTGCTCCAGAACAGCAGTGCGTGTGTGTCCAGCAGAAAAGCCATTGGGAGGTGTCAGTCGTACTTTTGCCAGAGATCGTCAGCCAGGGGCTGCAGCAGTTCCTCAGGATCGACCAAGAGCTTAGGCTGATCTGTGACCCTTTTGCGCCAGTCCTGGAGAGTAGGCCCGACCAGTCGGGCAACTTCCTGCTGGTTGCGTTGAATCACAATGGTTTCACCGGCTGCAACTTGATCCAGGTATTGAAA
>CAJXNF010000393.1 GCA_913056375.1 uncultured Pseudomonadota bacterium
CGAGGTTGATCTGGCGACAAGAAGGCAGATTCAAACAATTCAGGAAGATTGGCGAGAGCGTAAGGCAGAGGCACAGCGAAACCTGGAACTGTTTCAGCTGCAATTGAGAAATCTACAGATTCGTCAGGAATCAATCTGGACAAGTGTTTGGTCAGCTTTTGGCGCTTTCTTGACAGGTCGGGGCCTCAACCTGATGTTAGCAGTCCTAGCAACCATGGCGGTTTGGTTCGGGATGCGAACTTTCCTTCGCTTCATGGTTCCAAAAGAGGGTGTTGATGAATTCCAGACCAGGAGTCAATACTCGCGAGTGCTCTTTTATACCTACAGAATTCTGATGATGATGGCCTCAACCGCGGTCTTTCTCATCGTTCTGTACGTCACAGGAGACTGGCTGCTCTTGGGCTTGGCGTTGTTGATTCTGGCGGGGATCGCGATTGGACTGAAGAAGTATCTTCCTCAATTTCTGGCGGAGGCAAAGCTCCTATTGAACTTGGGAGCCGTCAGGGAAGGAGAAATGGTCACCTACGAGGGAGTACCTTGGATGGTGAAGTCCATCAACATTTACTCTCATTTGGTCAATCCGGTTCTGGAAGGGGGTGAGTTGCGTATGCCCCTCAGTGAAATGTCTCAACTGATCTCTCAGCCGATTGCTGATGATGAACCCTGGTTTCCATCCAATTTACACGATTATATCTTGTTACCTGATGGGTCGTTTGGACAGGTTGTGATCCAAACTCCAGAGTTTGTTCAGATCAAATCAAGAGAAATGATCCGTACCTATTTGGTCAGTGATTATCTGAATCTAGCAATCAAAAATCTTTCGATGGGTGCCTTTGCCTGTGTGGGGAGTTTTGGAATCAGCCTTGAACACCAGGAGATCTGCTTGGATCTCGTGCCGAATGCGTTTGAACGATCAATTGGGCTGTTCATCGACCAAAATGGGCTACAACCATTGTTAGAAGAGTTGAGCGTCGAATTGAGTGCAATTCAGTCGGGGTCGATTCAATACTTTCTCTATGTCCGGATGAAGAGCCCTGCCGCAGAACACTACTGGAAAATCCTCAGAATCATGCAGCAAGCCTGTGTGGCCACCTGCAACAGTGAAGGGTGGAAAGTGGAAAATCCTGACATGACTTTTCAAGTGCCGCCTCCGGATTTTCCTCAAAAGTGACTGATCGGTTTCCAATCAATTGAATCCGCTTTTCACAGCAGCCAGCATTTGTTTGATCTGTGAGTCGTTCAACTGACCATCCACACTGAAGAGCACCTTCCCCTGCTTGTCAAAAATCACAACGTCATTGTTGTGATCGCCTAGACCCCACTCATTCACCAAGACTTTCTTGTAGTCCATCACGTAGAGGGTGTTTTGATATTCCTTCTGTTTGTCCTCGAGTTTGCCCTGGATCAGGAAATTCGGGAGGAGCGTCGCATCCATGTTGATCACCGCTACAGAGCGAACCTGGTCAGCGGGCAGATTCGCATCCTTTAAAGCCTCACTGGCTGCGTTGTTCAAATCACTCTCATCTGGATCCACATAAAAAAGGATAGTTACGAACCCTTTGAAACGGTCACTTTTCCAGGGGCCACCACCATCAACTAACTTGCCCTGCTCCCCTTGTAGAACAATGGTCTTGGGAGTTGATCCAACTGGTAATTCAGCATTAGACACAATTGGAGCAAACAAAAAACTCAACGCCAGTAGACACGCTTTCCAGGCTCTATTCGTGGATTCAATCATTTTACAACCTCGCTTATTTTGAAAATTCGAGACAGCACACCCAATCAAATCTAAGCTAATTTGAAATTTATTACTCGATAAAAATAGTAATTTTGATTGGAACAAGTCGAGTATTCCTTGATTTGAATTATCCAGTTCAACAAAAAATTAATGAAAATCAAGAAGCCATGGAACATTATCCATTACTTCAGAAATTAGCTTTAATTTTAATTTTTGAGAATGAGAACAGCATTTGCACCTGCAACTGGTCAATCCAACTTATTGAAATTCGATAAGAATATTCTTCTTTTGAATCAAAACTCTGTTTCTTTTCCCGACAGGTAAATGAGCAATCTTATGTTTCGACGAATTCTCTGGATAATGATTCCAATGCTGCTGCTAACCAGTTTTTCAGAAGCCATCGAACGCCGACGTTCCCAATTCCCACGAGACTTCGGTTATCTGATCGCACCGATCCCCTACATCTTACCTGGTGTGGGAACAGGACTTGGGGTGATTGGGGCCTTCAACAACACCTTTGATAGCACCACCGATTTTTTCTTGGTTGGGGTCGGAGGGGATGTTGAAGGAACCATTACTGGTGTAACCGATATCGAATTGTTGCCCGAAAACGTTTTGCTGGATGTGACCTACGTTGGATTTAACAAGGGCTCACAAAAGCAGTATGCGCAGCGAGGAATCGAATCTGATCCAGAGGACTTCAACATCGTCGAATTACAGAACACTTCCTTGTATGGAGGTCGACTGACCTTCACCTTTTTGGAACGTCGTCTGGAGTTCTTTACCCTGCAGTACAACATCCGCTCGGAACCCAGCGCAGTGATCTATCAAGGAAAAGAGGAAAATCGTCAGGAATATGCCGACCCGGAGCCCTTTACCTTCCAAAGATTGACATATGGAACCCAGATTGATGTTACGGATGACCGGTTAGATCCCCGGATGGGTGTCCGTTTCGTAGCTACAAGGTCTGAATCTCCATCGATAGACGCGGACTCTTCTGAAAGTTACACGGTTGACACTAACTTGACGGGGTATATCCCCTTGCTAGAGAGTAGCACTTTTGCCATTAACTATTTTCGTTCAGATGCTACGGTGACCAAGGAAGGGGTAACTGACTATCAGTCAATTCTTGATGAATTGAGAACTAATTATGCTTGCAAAGCAGGTGATCCCTGTGATGAAAGCTTAAAGAAATTAGCAACTGATACCCAAGCAAGCAGAAAATATGGAACAGCCAGTAGTCTCGGTGGTAGTTCGCGTCTACGATCCTATGCAGGTGGGCGCTTCAGTGGAGCCCACACCGAATTCTATGGCTATGAATTCCGCTGGAACCTGACCGATGAGAATACTCCCTTTGACTTATACTTCATTCGGGATTTCAGAACAGGATTCCAACTCGCATTCTTTTATGAGACAGGAACAGTTGCAGAGCAGCGAGAGGATCTTTGGGCCAAGTCAAGAAATTCAACAGGGCTGGGAGCGAGACTCGTCACGGGGTCGGGGTTTATCTATCGCTTTGACGTGGCAACGGGATCTGAGGGGCAGGAAACAACCTTATTTGTGGACTATCCCTGGGGAACAATCGCCCAATAATTGTTTAATAGAGCCTGGTCGGCGAATCAGTAGGTACTTTTGGATTTTGGTGCTGGTTCAGAGGATTGTG
>CAJXNF010000394.1 GCA_913056375.1 uncultured Pseudomonadota bacterium
TTCTGCTTCCGCGAGAGGCGTACTCAAGCCTATTGCGATATCGTGAGTGAGATGGTTTCCTCCTAAGGCCAGTACGGCCGTATGGACGATGCTGCCTTCCGAATAAATTGTGATATCAGTTGTGCCACCCCCTATGTCTACCAGGACCACTCCAACTTCCTGCTCATCAGGACTCAGCACAGCCTGACTGGAAGCCAGTGGTTCCAGCACAATATCCTCAACCTCCAAGCCAGCTTGGTTGCAGCATTTTACGATATTTTGAGCTGAAGTAACCGATCCCGTGACAATATGGACTTTAACTTCAAGGAGGGCTGCTGCCATTTCAAGAGGATTTTGAACCCCATCTTGTTCGTCAACAATGAACTCTTGCGGCAAAATATGTAGAACTTCACGATCATTCGGAATCAAGACTTGGGCAGCGTCAATCACTCTTCGGATATCTTCTTCAGAGACAGTACGATTGTGTACCGTCACCATTCCCCGGCTATTTTGCCCCTTGATGTGATGCCCAGCAATGCCAGCATAGACAGAATTGATCTGCTGACCACACATCAATTCGCATTCTTCAATGGCTTTCTTGATTGAATTGACAGTCTTTTCAATGTTAACGACGACGCCCTTGCGCAAACCTTCTGATTTGGCAGTTCCTACACCGACAACATGTAATTGTTCTTTACTATTGGCATCGACAGCAATTGCGCAAATCTTGGTAGTGCCGATATCTAAACCAACAACCAGATTAGTGCTTTTGCTCTTAGAAGGCATCCATGCTCCTCTCCGGGGGGGACCGGTAGTGTAGATAAGTTGACAAGCTGCGTTAACAGCGACGACTCACTCAGTCTTCTTCCATAAAGCTCAAAGTGTTCGATCAACTGTGCAAAAACCGTGAAAAGTTCTAAACCCTTTCATTTGTGAAGTCAAAATGATAGTGAGCCCGCTCGAAATTTGAGTTCATTACAAAATTATCGAGCAAAGGCACAAGTCGTCCCATCTAAGTTGCTGGTTTTCCCTTTCGAGCAAGGGACTTGCCTATCATCAAAGGCTCCACAGAAATATCCTCCAGGTGCCAGATCTGTCTGCACTTCCGGCAAGACACCACTTCCAGCAGCCTGCAAAGGGATTACCGCATGCTGATCATTGACCATGAACCGACGAGTACCCCGTTGCATCACATGCAAACAGACGTATTCTAGCTCATTGGAGTAGTCGGAGGGATAGACATAGTAGGAATCTGAACCGACACAAGCTGCCAAGCTCGAAGCTACCAATCCAAGGGTGATCGCCAATTGTTTCATTGAAACAGTCTACGGACATCGTTCAAATTCACCGAGGGACATACCGCAATCACACGATCTCCAGGTTGAATATGAGTATCACCAACGGCTACCTGCCACTCACCTCCTGATTCAACACCTCCAACGAGGATTCGATGATCCTGCATGTAATTCGCTAATTTTCGGAGCGGTTTTTTTGTAATCAAGGAACCGGATGGGGCGAGCAACTCCACAACTTCAGCATCCACTCCATGCAAGTGTGCCACTGACAACAATTCGCTCCGGCGGATAAATTTTAAGATTTCGTTAGCCGCGGAAATCTTCGTATTCAGTGCGATGTCCAAACCAATTGTAGAGGCCAGCACGAGGTAATCCTCCTTATTGACTAGCGCAATTGTTTTCCCCACACTTCCGTTTGGATCCCGATTCTGCTTATTCATCAGGTGCTTGGCCAGAAGACAACTGATGATGTTGGTTTCGTTCTCTCCGGTTGTCGCAATGAAAGTATCCATTTCATCAAGATTGGCGGTAATCAATGTATTGGCATCTGTACCATCCCCATGAATCACCTGAGTATTCCTCAGCATCCCTGCCAATTCTTCCGCTGTATGAATATCTTTTTCAACCAGCACCACACTCATTGAACCTTCTAGCAGTTGGGCCACACGACGACCAATTCGTCCACCTCCTAGAATCATCACTCTTTGAAGAGTCCGCTGCTGCACTCCCATCTCACGCATGATGCGGGGTATGTCTTGTTCAAGAGCAAATAAGAAGACCTGGTCAAAAGGCCTCACGACATCGCTGGCTCCAGGAATCATCGTAGTAATGCCCCTAGCGATCGCAACCAAGCGAAATGGGAAAGGATAAACAGCCGCTAGTTCCCTGGGAGTTTTCCAGGCGATGGGAGTCTGCTCAGTCACACGTAGACCAAGCACTTTCATTCGTCCCTCGCAGACATCAATCATGTCATTTCCCGAAGCCCTCAATACTAATCGCTCGATTTCCTTCGCGACCAGTTCCTCTGGGTGAACCATCAGATCAATCTTGAGTTCTTCTGCCGGCAGTAGGCTTCCTTTTTCAAAATCCAGTGAACGTACCCGAGCGATCTTCCTTCTGATTCCAAACTTATCCGCAATCAAACCAGCCATCATGTTTGTGGCATCATCATTTGTGACAGCTAGCATCAAGTCCATTTGCTTCGCCCGGGCATGCTCCCAAAGTTGCAATTGCATGGAGTTGCCCGAAACAATCCGAACATCCAGTTGTTCACTGGCTTGACGGATCAGATGGGGATCTGTTTCAATCACTGTGACGGCATGTCCTTCATTACTCAGTCTCTTGGTAAGGTGCATGCCAACCCCGCCCAGCCCAAGAATTAGGACGTTTTCATTTTCCATGATGTCAGATCATCATCTCGTATTGACCAAGTTGAGAGCGGTCAGAAATCGGATTCTTGGAAGAAACGTCTACGGCGTAGAATCCATCCGCATGCCCAACACTGGAAGCATCATAGATTTCATCTGGGTTTTCTCCATACTCCAGGCAATGTTGAACAGCATGACCGATCCAGGGTTCCAATTTCAGCACAACAGTCTTTTTTCGCAGTCGACCCTGATCGTCCCGGTTGAGAACATTTGGAATGGTGTTGGTTGTGATGAATTGTGTCAGGTAGGGAGAATTGAGATTCTCTCGTGCCTCTGGGCAGATGTAGGTGTGGGTGCTGTAGAAGAATATTTTCTCTGGGGCACATGCAGGATTTTCAGCCAACATTTTCACATTGGCTGCAATGGTTCCCCCAGTACGAACCATATCATCTAGAATGAAGACATCCCGATTTTTGAGAAGGCTCACATCATTAGAAGCATCAATCTCTACATCTCGTTGACCATGGCGTGTCTTCTTCATCGTGACAAGTACTGAATTTCGCAATCCAGAAAATTCCTGAACCTTCCTCACAAAATCAACTGCCCCATCATCGGGGGCAACAAAGCCAACGTGTTCACCGTAATTCCACAGCCGAACCAAACCGGATCTCAACACATAATTTGCAACAATATGAGCGATATCCAAGTTGATATAACGTGGTCTCCCGGTTGATGGCTCGCCCGCAAAAACATTT
>CAJXNF010000395.1 GCA_913056375.1 uncultured Pseudomonadota bacterium
TTTGAAGTATCCGCAATGCTGACAAACTCTGTGAGGTCGAGTCACCTCGCCACAATTGGTGCATCTTGAAAGCGCGGGAACGGCAACATTAACATGACCTCTGCGGTTATCACGTCTGCTTCTGGAAATTTTTCGTTTGGGGACTGCCATGATTGCTCCATGTATTTGTGGGACTGATCAATTATTTTTCCAACCTGAGTAATTCAGGCTAGCAAATGGGTTATCTGTCTTCAGATTTTCGATTTCCTGAGGATTCAATGGAATTTCGCAGGCTGATTGCCCTTGCTCCTCACACAAATTTCTAATTGGAAGAGATAGTATTGCCTGATCTTCTAGGATACCTAGCCAATCAATCTGGTCATCTTGATAAAAGTCTATGTCCAGATCTTCATCTTCCAACAAAACTTCCTTGCCATTCTGTGATTCCAAGTTCGTCTCAGGAACCATTTTAAAGGTGAATTCTTCATTCACATCAAGTTTCAATGGTTGACCACAACGATCACAAGCAATTGACAATGTTCCTTCAAGATTTCCAGAACAGGTAACTTCTTTTTTGTTTCGTTCTAGGTTAATCCGATATTGTAAAAATGAACCGTCTGCTACCAAGATATCAACAAGTCTGGGCATCTCGTTTGTCTGAAGTTCACCTTCTTGAATCCAGGCCTTGGATTCTGACAATAGTGAGACTTGAATAAATCTTTCCATGTCACTCAGTCGCCAGCAGCCTTGATCTCATCCAAAGTTCTAGCAGTTGGCAAGGGATCTGATTTCTCGCTGATTACAGGAAATTCTTGGCTTTTATCCGCATTGATCTCTAAGTATTCTTGATACTTTTCTGGCAGATCCACATCCGCATAAATTGCCTCGACAGGACATTCCTCCACACAGGCGTTGCAGTCAATGCATGATTCCGGATTGATATAGACCATTTCTGGTCCTTCGTGAAAGGCCTCTACAGGACAGACCTCCACACAGTCAGTATACTTGCATCCATTGCAATGTGCCGTGACAACATAAGTCATGGGTAGCCTTCGACTGAGGAAAAAATTGAACTGTTTATTTCTGAATAAAATTAAACTGCTTATACTAAATCTAATTTGCTCCGAGAGCAAGTTGAAACTAGACAATATTCTTGTTGACTGCGTTAGCAGATCCATTAGTGCGTAAACGCTGCGAACGACCATATACCTGATTTTTGGTGTTTAGCTTGTTATTAAAGCCTCCATTGGTTAATTTTCAGAAACTATTTTCCAATAATCTCTACCTTCTCTAAAGGTAATTTCTAATGATGAAATGGCTTGCACTAGGTTCAGCAATTCTCACTTGGCCTCTCATTTCATTTGGCGCCTTTGTACGTCTCAAGGGCGCTGGACTGGCTTGCCCAGACTGGCCACTGTGTTATGGGCAACTGATCCCACCACCTGGATATGAGATTGCCCTCGAGGTGGGCCATCGCTTCATTGCCACCCTGCTTGGTATGTTGATTGTTTTGATGGTGATACTCGCTTTCTCCCGTCCCGATTATCGTGAATACAGAAGCCTCAGCCTAGTATGCTTGGTAATGGTTGTCATCCAGGGTATTCTCGGTGGTCTAACAGTTACGATGCTGCTGAACCCCTACATCGTCACAGGTCACCTGATCGGTGGAAATCTTACCTTTGCCCTGCTGGTTTATTTCGCTTGGAAGACTTTCCATCTCAACAAGCGTCCAAGAACATTCAGTTGGGTTAGGTGGAGTAGTTGGAGTCCAATAACCAGGAAGATCGCTGGAATGGCGCTAATACTTACGATAATTCTAATTTCCGGTGGTAAAAACAGCACAACCTATTCTGGTTACTCCTGTTCTGCTTTCCCTGGTTGCCATAGTGGTGCTCCTTTCTCTATAGCCATACCGGCTCCGGATGGAAGTCCTAACGTGCCCGAAGCTTTTGTGGGGCAGTTCATGCCGAATCACTTCAACGAATGGATTCACATGCTGCATCGCTTCTTCGCTATTTTTGGTGGAACCTGGCTAATGTTCATGGCTTGGCAACTTCGCATGAGTTCGCCTCTATCTGGAATTCGTCACGTCGGCTCTGCAATTCTGCTACTGATTCCATTAGAGGTCTCAGTGGGTATCGTCAATGCGCTCTACCGGATTCCCGTTCCTGTTTCTGCTCTCCATACTGCTGTTGCAGCAACTCTGGTTGGCTTAATAGCATATGCGCTTAGTGAATCTGTGCTCTTGTCCAGTGAAAGTGAATCTGCTTCGACCGAACAAATAACCGCACGTCCAGCTAGAACCGGAGTTGCCGCATGAATACGCTCCCATTCTCAAACCGTACAGCGATCAGCGCGATTATCACAGTCAGCACCGTTGTTTTCCTCTTTTTGTTGTGGTTGCTCTATTTCAAGGAGAGTAGTGGCACTGAGACAGAAATGGATTTGAGCTTCATGCCTGCGCTCAATGCGTTACTAAATTCAGCTTGTGCGCTCTTTCTGGCTCTGGGAGTCATTGCGATCAAGCAAGGAGACAAGGAACGTCATTGGCGAATGATGCTGACAGCTTTGGGATTTTCTGCAGTCTTTCTGGTTTCCTACTTGGTCTATCACCATTTCCAAGGAGACACTCCATTTGAAGGTTCCGGCTTCATCAGACCAATTTATTTCTTCATCTTAATCAGCCATATTGTTCTTTCCGCTGTCATGCTACCCATGATTTTCACAACTCTCTATTTTGCTGCCACAAATAACTTCACTTCTCACCGCCGACTGGCAAGATACACTTTCCCGGTCTGGATGTATGTTTCGGTTACTGGGGTTTTGGTGTACCTGATTCTCTATCATTGGCCCACCGCTTAAATAATTACGATGGCTCCATCTGAGCCATCACCTGTCGAAGTAGTCCAAAAGTCTTCCAATCTAATGCCCAAACGCGATCGCGGTCCGGTTTTTACTCCTCTAGAATCCCGCAGTATTCTAAGCCTCAGCAGCATCATGTTTTTTCGGATGTTCGGGCTCTTTCTTGTACTTCCGGTCTTCAGTTTATTAGCACAAGAGTTGGAAGGTGCCACCCCACTGTTGATTGGACTCGCCTTTGGTGGATACGGGCTGACTCAAGCTGTGCTTCAAATTCCATTTGGCATTTGGAGTGATCGCATAGGTAGGAAACCAGTCATCATGGCTGGTCTTTTATTGTTCATTATTGGCAGCCTGATTGCTGCTTTTGCTGACAATATTTATTTGATGATCGTAGCTCGCTTGCTTCAGGGAGCAGGTGCCATCAGTTCTGCTGTCTTTGCTTTGATTGCAGATCTGACAAGACCCGAAGTACGAACTAGAGCAAACGCTGGCATCGGCGCAAGCATTGGAATAGCTTTTGGTGGAGCTTTTTTCATAGCACCGTTCTTG
>CAJXNF010000396.1 GCA_913056375.1 uncultured Pseudomonadota bacterium
ATCATCCTGAAAGCTGTAGGCCGGACCGAAAGGAATAAAACCAGATGAAACCCTTCAGGTAAGGTAGGTTCAGCCGGAATCGCATCATTGAATAATAGACTGCAGTAAAAAATGGGATCAAAATCCCAATGCAGACCAACAATGCCGGTAAACTGAGCAGATAAGGTAAAATTTTTTTCCGTAAGCGCCCACTTTTTGGAGCAACAAGCGCTGAACTTGTCGAGGACATGTTTCCCTTCGACGAGGACCATTAGATTTAAAATTTGGTGCCCTGTTGCCAGAGCACCACAGAATCAATCGAAGCTATTAAGCAATAGGCTCCTAATCGAATTAACCTAGACCTGCATCTCTCAACTGTCGATCAATGCTGGAAGCTAGTTGATCCAAACCTTCATCGACTGGAACAGATTTGGCGACCATCTTTTGGAGGGTCTCTGCCCATTGAGTCGTCAGGTCAAAGAACAGCGGCTGAGCTGTGAAGTAGATCTTTGCGCCAGGAGCTGACAAGTCATGCTGGTTGAGATAACCAGGGTACGACTCATTGATGCGGCTTCTGAACTCAGAATCATCCCAAACGGACTGACGCACAGGGTTCACGAAGTCCATCTTTCTTGCCCCAAACATTCCATGATCTGCAGAAGAAGCCCACTGGATGAAATACCAGGCAGCATCTTTCTGTTTTGAGAAACTCGACATTGCCAAGGACCAAATCCATACGTTTGGAGTTGGAGCAGAAGCATTTGGATTCGCAGCAAAGGGAGCGTAACCAATATTACCAGCTTCCTTGTTATCGCCTCCATTCATGAAATAACCAAGAATATCAGCATCAAAGATCATGGCTGAAGCGCCAGCACCAAGATCTGTTCCAACTTGATACCAAGTATGTGTTGACCAGTTTTTCGCTCCAGAATCCTGAATCATCTTGACCCAAAGCTCATGGAAATCTTTAGAAGCCTTGGTATTCATCGCCGCTTTTAGCTTGCCACCGCTGACCGTGAAGTCTTTCTGGCCATAGTTTGCGTAAGCGGAGAGGAAACCCGGGTGAATGGTGGCCCAAGAACGTGAACCACGTACACCAATTCCGTAGGGTCCACCTAGGTCTCTTTGAAGTTTCGCCGCAACGTTCACCATGTCTTCCATGTTCTTGGGCGGCTCAACACCTGCTTTTTTGAACATGTTGCGGTTGTAGGCAACATTGTTCAATTCGTATCCCCAAGGCAAACACCATTGTTTGGCATCTGCTGAACCTAACTCACCTCCAGGGACTCCATTCCAGGCAGTTGATGCTCTCAGGCCCGGAAGCATGTCTTCCCAGTTATAGTTTGGCGCTGTCTTAGATGAATCCTTGATCCAAGCATTCAGATCCTCAATCCAACCAGCTGGACCGTAAGTCCATGTCATGTAAGCACCTGTCATGAAGGCATCATACTCACTTGATCTGGAAGATAGAGCGGCTGTCACCTTGTCGAAATAAACGTCCTCTGGAAACACATCATATGTGATGTTCATCCCTGTCAAACT
The DNA here is from genome assembly GCA_913056375.1 of uncultured Pseudomonadota bacterium. Lineage (GTDB taxonomy): Bacteria > SAR324 > SAR324 > SAR324 > NAC60-12 > JCVI-SCAAA005. The sequence goes on from CAJXNF010000396.1 coordinate 1,522, forward strand.
TTTGAAATTTTCCAGGTTTGCAATCATCGCATCTACGTAAGGGTGCTTGTTCAAAAGGAGCTTCAAGCTTTTCCCTTGGTGAGCTTTCCAATTGAAATCTGCAGCAAGCAGGTCTGTGGAAGCTTTGTTCAACATGAGGTTTGCTGCGCCAAAGGCTACACCCAATTGTGCGGTCTTGGTCAACAATTCACGCCGACTCATTTTACCAGCGGCGTAGGCTTCGAACAGGCTCTTTGCTTTGTCACTCATAATCAATCTCCGCAAAGTGGTTTTGGGACATAGGAATCCAAAGAATCCTCTGATTCTTTGGCGCAATGTGCGGACATCTCAATCCACACAAAGATTGTTTAGACTTACTATATATTAAGTCTAAAATGCTTTTGTTATCGTATAGATTTTTGACTGTCTCATTGACAAGTCTTGCCATTTCTCGGCAACATTTTGATCAGGCTCGATTAGCTCTGCCTCATTTGTCATTGCACCCGCAGCCTCTTCAAAACTTGCAAACCAACCTGCACCCACAGCAGCTGAAATTCCAGCTCCCAAGGCGGAAGCTTCATTGGAAAGGCTTCTTTGAACAGGGAGTTGGGTTGCATCGGCGATCATCTTCATCCACAAAGGACTTTGGGCTCCACCTCCAATCGCATTGATCTTTCTCAGCTCAACCCCCTCACTGGCCATCTTCTGCATGGCGCGGGCTGATTCTAGAGTTAATGCTTCGAGGGAAGCTCGGTACAGATGTGCTTGTGTGTGATGAGTTCTTAGACCCAAAAACGCCCCAGTTGAAGAGGGATCCCAATGAGGATCCATGCAGCCTGAAAGATGAGTCTGAACGATGACTCCCTCAGAACCAATGTCAATTTTAGAAGCTTGTCCTTCAAGTCTTGAGAAAATTTCTCCAGTACGCTCCCCAGTCCCAAGGCATTCCAAAAACCAGTTGACGAAAAAAGCCCCCGCCCTCTGGACAGATTCCAAGAAATAGCCCTCACCAGTAGGGGAAATGAGAGTTCGCCAAAAATTACTCAAGCGCAGATCCTGAGATGAAGCCCCTGCGATGATAGCTGTTCCTAAATTCAAGTAAGCCCGCCCCCCTGCAATCGCATTGACTCCAAGGCCCGCACATTGCCCATCTCCACCCCCACCAAAAATTTTCAATTTTTGTGGAAGATTGAACTCTTCGGCGATTTCTTTAGAGATGCTGCCTAATTCATCCCCAGGGCATAACGCCTCAGGAAACTGATTCGTTTTGACCCCTACCTGATCGAGTAGAGTGCTTGACCAACGTTTCTGCTCAATATCAAAGGCTGCAAAAGGATCAGCGCTGGTTTCTCGGACACCCTGTCGGGCGCGAGATGACCCTTGAATTTACAGTCTTTGACCCGGACGGGATCGCAAACGTGGCGGTCCATGGAATCGCGCGTACGTTTTTTACGAAGAAATATCCCACAGCCTGTGGTCGTCTCTCCACAAATTGCAAGGGACCTGTCGCAAAAACCCGTGATCGATTGAGAGTCAAGCTGGACCTCTCCGAGTGGACCGACGGAAAGCATGTCCTGTCTCTGGAGGTGGAGGATCTCGACGGGGAAGTCACGAAACAAAAGGTCCCGGTGATCTGCGACATTACGGAGCCGGAAATTCAAATACACTCACCCCTCAATTTGAGTACCCTGAAAGGAAACACCAACGTCGTGTTCTCCGTAACGGACAAAAGCCGACTCAGGGAGGTGAGGCTCCTGGACAACGACAGCCTGCTTAAGATCTGGTCGGGCAATTCCGTCTTGTTTCTCAAACAAACCTCAAAGAAAGCTCCGATCTACACCTACCCGTTGCAGTTCACTTCGCTGGCCCCCGGAACCCATCGGCTTGAGC
>CAJXNF010000397.1 GCA_913056375.1 uncultured Pseudomonadota bacterium
GGGTTTGGTACAATCCTGACCAACATTCCTGGAGCTGGGATGGGGGAACCGGGAGGACTACTCTACTACGTCTACGAGATGGGCATCACCACCGGGATCTTTCCGTTGCTGATCTTCATGGGAGTCGGAGCGATGACCGATTTCGGGCCAATGCTCGCCAATCCCCGGACCGCCCTGCTAGGAGCCGCTGCCCAGTTTGGCATCTTTGCCACCCTGCTTGGTGCACTGGCATTGAATGTAGTTCCAGGCATTGACTTCAGCCTGCGAGACGCAGCCTCGATCGGCATCATCGGTGGAGCAGACGGACCAACCGCAATTTTCCTCTCCAGTCAGCTTTCGCCACGGCTGTTGGGCTCCATTGCGATTGCCGCCTATTCCTATATGGCCCTGGTTCCTCTAATTCAGCCACCGATCATGAAGCTGCTCACAACCGAGGAGGAGCGCCGGATGGTAATGAAGCAGCTACGCTACGTCTCTCGTCGGGAGAAGATCCTCTTTCCATTGCTGGTGTTGATTCTCTGTGCTGCGCTACTTCCCTCCGCCGCACCACTGATCGGCATGTTCATGCTGGGCAATCTCGCTCGGGAATGTGGGGTAGTGGACCGACTATCTGACACGATGCAGAATGCACTGATCAACACTGTCACGATCTTCCTGGGACTCGGTGTGGGCAGCAAGCTATTGGCAACTCGATTTCTGAATTTGGAAACCGTCGGCATCCTGATTCTGGGGATGATTGCTTTCGGCATTGGTACTGCGACAGGAGTACTGATGGCCAAGCTAATGAACCGTCTCTCTGAGGCTCCGATCAATCCGTTGATTGGGGCAGCAGGAGTCTCAGCCGTGCCGATGGCTGCTCGAGTTGTCAACCAAGTTGGCTTGCAAGCCAACCCACAGAATCATCTGGTGATGCATGCGATGGGGCCCAACGTCTCTGGAGTGATTGGTTCTGCTGTTGCTGCTGGTGTGCTGCTCTCCATGCTTTGAACGTCTGTTTATTCTGCTGAGGAAAACTCTATGCCTCCTGCTTTCCTGACTTCTCAACCGGACGCAAGCAGCCTGCGTGCTTCTCTGCAAAGTGGCGCTCGTAACGTGGAGAGCGTCTGTGAAGAATTGCTGACAGAAGTCGCTACCCGTGATCCCAAACTCCAAGCCTTTGCCTGGCTGGAACCTGGACACATTCGCCAGCAGGCTCAACGACTGGATGCTCAGCTTATCAGGAGTGGTCCTGTTGGACCAGCTCACGGATTGCCACTGGCGCTCAAGGATATCATCGACACCGCAGGGATTCCCACTGAGAACGGTACAGTACTGGATGCAGGTCGAATTCCGACTCGTCAGGCAGCCGTTGTGGATCGGTGGCTGGCAGCGGGTGGTGTGCTCTTCGGCAAGACGGTCACTACAGAGTTGGCTTTCATGTGCCCAGCCCGGACAAGCAATCCACATGGTGCAGACTTCACTCCTGGGGGTTCTTCGGCTGGTTCGGCAGCAGCAGTAGCTGCAGGGATGGTCCCCATTGCGCTGGGTAGCCAAACTGGCGGTTCCGTGATTCGACCGGCTGCCTATTGTGGAGTCTTTGGCTTCAAGCCTACCTTTGATCTGCTGCCCACGGACGGGGTGTTGATGCAGTCACACACATTGGACACCCTTGGAGTTTTTGCTCGTTCCGTGTCAGATCTTGCTCTTGTCACCGATTTATTGCGACATGAACCTGTTCCAGGAACCCAGCCAACGCTCTCGCTGCTGGAAAGCTGTCAACAACCTATTGTCAGTGCTCCTCGCTTTGGTTTTGTCACCCTTCCTTACTGGGAACGAGCTTCTGCACAGACCCTCAGCAAGCTGGAGCAACTCCGGTCATCTCTGGGAAATCAAGCTGTCAACCTAAACCTGCCGTCCGCCTTCCAGGATTCGATCCGGCAACGGGAAACGCTCAACTTTGTGGAGATGGTGCATCACTACGGGCACTATGCTGAGCGAGGAAAGGCTTCCTTGAGTTCGCAGGTGCAGGGAGCGATGGAGCAGGGGAGACAACGCACAGCCGTCGAATATCTAGCCGCTCTTGCTAGTCGAGAAGTCCTGAACCGCGCACTAGAACCCCTCTTTGCCGTGGCTGATGTACTGGTGATGCCTTCGGCTCCAGATCATGCACCCCAAGACCGCAACACTACCGGAGACCCCGTCTTCAACGGAATCTGGACCCTCTGCGGTACCCCCTCGTTGACCCTTCCCCTCTTCCAGGCAGAAAACGCCATGCCCATCGGGATGCAGTTGGTTGCTCCGCGTGGAGCCGATGCTCGGCTACTGCGTGTCGCCCAGTGGCTCTGGGAGCAACAGAGTTGACTCGTTTGCTGAAATAGCACCTCTGTTGCGTTTCTGAGTTCGGTGAGTCTTGGGTTGTTCAAAACTTGCCGCTTAGTACGCTGCTAGAATATCAGTCAGAAACCATCAACATCATTATAAAATCATCTTCTGTTGTCAGGGAGTGAAATGGATCTGATTCAAAAGCTTCAACCTCAGATCGAAAAAATTAAGACGATAAGCCATAGGTTGGGCTTTGAAAGGCTTACAATTTATCGTTGAGGATGGTGGAGATTTTTTGAGCTCTTGTAAGCCTCAAACATACAACTTTATTTTTGCTGATGCTTGGCCTGGTAAGTACAGCCACCTACATTTAGCACTGAACACATTAGTCGTTGGTGGCATCTACTTCATTGATGATTTACTACCCCAGAGCAATTGGCCAAATCATCACCAATTAAAAGTTGATGCTCTCCTGTCCTTTTTCAATCAGCTAGACTCCTTTGCTATAAGCCATCTGCATTGGGGTTCTGGTTGTGCTGTCATCACTAAACTCAAAGAAGATACTTTTGCAACGGAGTTGGCAGCGCGAGAAGACTACAAATTCTTATTTTCAGAAGAAACTTTTTAAAGAATTAGTGAAATTAGACCGCCTCAATCCGTAGCAACTGAGCCACCTGTCGCATTTTTTCCGGTGGGCCAATCAGAAACAGCTCATCATCTGCTTGAAGGATGGTTTCACCCGACAAATCCAGCAGCATCTTCCCCTGTCGGCGAAGAGCCACCAAGCTCACTCCGTGCTCTGCACGAAGATGGATTTCTTGCAGAGACTGACCATTCCAGGAGCAGGCAGCATCCAGCAGCAAGGTCGTTACTTGAATTTCTGGATGAAGGTTGGGTTCCTGAGAAACCTCCGTGGTCTCAGAAAGAACTTCCTGACGCAACAGACCATAATTCCCGGAGCGCATTTCCTCGACAAGATGATCGATCTCTGGACGAGGTACGAGGTACTGCGTCAACACTCGATCAAAGATTTCCAGTGCCGTTTCAAATTCTTCAGGAACAACCTCATTGGCACC
>CAJXNF010000398.1 GCA_913056375.1 uncultured Pseudomonadota bacterium
TCAGGGATATGTGAAACAACGGATCCCCAAAAGCCATTTGATCCAAATCCACAAAGCCCATGACGGAGTAATCAGACTTGGAAACAAGTAGATTTTTTGTGGTCAAATCGTGGAAAAAAGCTCTTGGCTGGACGGTGCTGAAATATCCTTTAAACCCATCCTGAAGCTGACGAACTTTCTCAACATAAGTTGGATCGACCTGGCCAACGGTTTGAATCCAAGTCCTTGCTCGTTCCAGTGAGTTTTCGATGATCTGGTTCCAGGAAGGAAGCAGCTGTGGGCAATTATAATAGAATCCCCAGCCAAAGCCTGCAGCTTCTGGAAGCGTATCAGCATTTTTTTGAAACTCGATCAATCGATCCACTACTTTTGCTTTTTGGTCTCTGCTCATCTGATCGACCAGCTCGCCTAGGTCTACACCGTCGATGTATTCCAGAATCATGAAGCTGTACTTTTGTTCTTCAATACTGAGCTTGAAAATCTGTGGGATGGGCAGTGAAAGTTTCTGGAGTTGAGTTGACCAGAACAGGTTGCCATTCAAGTGGGAAGTATTGTCAGGATGACAGATGCGGATAACAAATCGTTGCTGCTCTCCTTGAACATCGAAGACATAGTGACAGAGACCTGTGGGAAGGCGCTGGATGTTCAGCTCGCCCTGGCTAAGAAAAGAATTGGCAATTTGTTGTACATCATCAACTGTCGGAGGATTAAAGTGATTCTTCATGCGCTTCCAGGAAATCTGTGGAAGATGAACCTAATATCGAATTATACATCTTGAAAAGTGCTTATCTGGGTTGTGCCCTAACAGCAAATGACTTTTTGCAGTAGTATTGTCGTAACCTAGTTTATTAGTGTAAATCAGGATCTATCATGACTCCCAATGATCAATTCCATACAGCTCAAATTCCTTCATGAATGATTTGTCAATGCAAGAACGTCTGTCCCAAATCCTAAAGTTTCTACGGGCAGCTGAATCACTCAAAAGTACACTGCGCAGTGGCCACACTTCCTCCGGCAGACCAGAGAGTGTGGCAGAGCATACTTGGCGACTCTGCCTGCTGGTGTTGGTCTTGGCACCAGAGTTTCCTGAAGTCGATGCCCATCGTTTGATGAAGATCTGCCTGATTCACGATCTGGGGGAAGCCTTACAGGGAGATATCCCAGCTCCATTGCAGGATCCTAATATCGACAAATCTCAAAGCGAGCGGGAAGATCTATTGGAATTGTTGTCACCATTGCCGGAATTGCAGAGAAGTGAAATTCTGGAACTCTGGGAGGAATATGAGCAGGCAGCGACCCCGGAAGCAAAATTGGCCAAGGCTTTCGACAAATTGGAGACGTTGCTCCAGCATACCCAAGGCGAAAATCCTCCTGATTTTGACTACGCGTTCAACCTCGACTATGGACGAAGATATACGGAATTGAACGCCCAGACTCGTCAACTCCGAGCCTGGATCGATGAGGAAACTCGCAAGCGAGATGCAGAATCGAGATGAATTGCGGGGGTGAGAATAATCTATTCTCAAATCTCACCCGTCCGTGATGTCTATGGAGTAGACCTAGGCAGGCGTCGTTGTGAATGCATTGATTCGACAGTATAAGCCAGATCTAGTAGCTTTTGATCCGCCCAAGGTTCAGCAAGCAGCTCCAAGCCAACCGGCAATTCTCCATAAAAACCAGCTGGAACGGAGATGGCAGGCATTCCGGAACAGGCCGCCAAGCGACAATTGGTACCCATCTGATCCTCCCCAATTGGGGCAGCCACATGGCGAATCGAGGGATAGGCCAGTGCATCCAAGTTGTTTTCGGCAAGCAGACGAAGCAAGGCTCGGCGTACAACCTTGCGCTGTGCCATTTCCCGGTAGTAGGTGGGTTCATCTTCACTTCGCATGGCCATCGATTTCTGCGTTCGGAGATCCACTTTGGGATGATGTTTTCCAAGGGCGAGTAGTTCCTCTAGATCGCGGAAGCCCATCTCAGGATTGGCCTGAAGATAGGCGTTCACATCCTGCTTGAAGTCATACGCAGAGACAAAATAGCCTTCAAGTGGTCGATCCAGAGAAGCCTCCAATTCGGCTGACTCCAGTTCTATAATTTCCCATCCAGCTTTTTCGGACATGGCGGTCAAGGCCTCACGGATCACTCCAGCAACGGCTTCATCACCTTCTTCTCTCTCCATCCACTCACGTAGTAACCCAATGCGAACTTTCTCGCGTATTTGAAGATTCGCCAGAAACTGAAAGTTATGTCCAAAGCTCTCAGCGGTTTGAGCATCTTCCGCATCGTAGCCAATCATTTGATCCAACATAATCGCCAAATCGCGAACTGATTTGGTGAGTGGTCCTCCAATATCTTGCGTGGAAGATAACGGAAAAATTCCCCTTCGGCTCATCAGGCCTTGTGTACCACGTAGTCCAACAAGATTATTCTGAGCGGCAGGAATGCGGATCGAACCACAGGTATCGCTCCCCAATCCAGTGACCGCAAAATTGGCTGCAATGGCTGCTCCGGTACCCCCGCTGGAGCCGCCGGGGTTTCTTGTTGGATCGTAGGGGTTGCGGGTAAAGCCGTGAATGGAGCCAACGTTCGTGATGCCATAGGCAAACTCCTGCATAGTGGTTTTACCGAGCAGGACCACCCCAGCGTCCTTCAGCTTGGCAACAAGATGGGCATCCCGACCCGGAGAATATCCCTGGAAGAGGACAGATCCCACGGTCGTTGGCATTCCTTTGGTTTCGTAGTTGTCTTTCACTAGAATTGGGATGCCGTGTAGCAATGAACGAGCACCCTGCTTGCTCCGTTCTTCATCTAGAGCGGCTGCGTGTTCCAAGGCAGCAGAGTTGATGGTTTGGATGCTGTTGAGGGCTGGGCCTTGTTGATCGTAAGTAGCAATGCGATCCAGATAGTACTGGGTCAGTTGAACGGCCGTCAGGCTTCCAGAGTCCATCGTCTGCTGGATGCTTTCGATAGATGCTTCTAGCAAATTCATTGGATTTATCTCACACTTTGCTATTGAAATACTTGAAAAAATTCATGCCTGTGTCAGCTGACACAGGAAATTGGTTGTTGGCGCTTTTTCATAGATCGAGCACAGTCAAAATTACACTTCAGCAGTCAGTCGCACCTTTGCGTCAGATAATAAGTAAAACATCCGTTGCTCTGCTTCTTCTGATTTCTTGGCGAAAATAGAGTTTGCTACATCTTGATGCAGAGAAAGAGAGGCTTTATTTTGCTTGGCATCTCGATTGGTAAGACGAATCGAACTAAGCAGTGATGTGAAAATGATACCATCCATTGCGCTGAGAAATTCGTTATCCGTGGCCAGCAAAA
>CAJXNF010000399.1 GCA_913056375.1 uncultured Pseudomonadota bacterium
GACATCCCTCAACCCCCTACATACGATTGGAAATCAGATAAGCGAAGCAGTCCTTTGGCATCATGGTGTGAGCCAGTCTAAAGCTGAAACCTTGGCTTTAGACTGGCTTGAGCGAGTCGAAATTCCACAAGCCAAGCAACGGTTGCGATCCTACCCTCATGAACTTTCAGGAGGGCAGCGCCAACGTGTGATGATTGCGATGGCATTGGTCAATAATCCTAAGCTGCTGATCGCTGATGAGCCTACTACTGCTCTTGATGTGACGATTCAGGCTCAGATTCTGGATTTGCTGAAAACGCTTCAGCAGGATATGGGCATGTCAGTTCTTCTGATCACTCATGACTTGGGAATAGTTAAACATCATTCAGACCGAGTAGTTGTTCTCTACAATGGTGTCTTGCAGGAAACTAACGCTACTAAAGCCCTTTTTGCCAACCCCACTCAGCCTTATACAAAACAACTTTTAGATTCGGAACCGTCTGGTGAACCAGCTGAAATGTTGGAGGGCGCTGAAACAATTCTGAGTGTTGAAAATTTGAAGGTTTGGTTCCCAATTAAGCGCGGAATCCTGCAGAGGACAGTCGATCACATCAAGGCAGTCAATGGTGTGACTTTTTCAATTAGCGAGGGACAGTCGCTCGGAGTAGTCGGTGAAAGTGGATCTGGTAAATCTACTTTGGGAATGGCTTTGCTTCGTCTGATCAGTAGCGATGGGAAAATTTGGTTTCAACAGCAGGAATTGGATAATCTTAATCGTCTTCAAATGCGTCCATTCCGCAAAAAAATGCAGGTCGTTTTTCAAGATCCTTTTGGAAGTCTGAGCCCAAGAATGTCAGTGGCTGATATCATTGCGGAAGGCTTAAGATTGCATGGAGACACCTCTGTAGATGAACAGGAAAAACGAGTTGTAGAAGTGATGCAGGAAGTCGGACTGAATCCCGAACTTCGTTTTAGGTATCCCCATGAATTTTCTGGTGGTCAACGGCAAAGAATTGCCATAGCACGGGCGTTGGTCTTGCACCCACAATTTTTGATTTTAGATGAACCAACTTCGTCCCTGGACCGCTCTGTTCAAGGGCAGGTGCTGGATTTACTAAGAGATCTGCAAAAAAAATATAAATTGACGTACCTTTTCATCTCGCATGATTTGAAAGTAATAAAAGCAATTTGTCATGAAGTTTTAGTGATGAGAGGAGGCGAAGTTGTGGAATCAGGCTCTGCGAAAGTTGTCCTTAACAATCCGAAGCATGAGTATACACGATTGCTTGTAGATGCTGTTCTATAGTTAGAGTTTTTAAGGAGAAGCCTTGGCCGAACAAGATGGTCAGGAGAAAACGGAAGCACCGACTGAACGCAAGCGGGAAAAAGCCCGCGAAGATGGTCAGGTTGCTTCCAGTAAAGAATTGCCCTCAGCCGCATTATTAGCAGCTGCTACCCTCTCCTTCATGGTGATGGGGCAGAATATCCTCACTGCTGCTCAAAGTATGTTTGCTGACATCATGAGAGAGCCCATTCGTTCAGATATGAATGCTAATGTGCTCTATGATCTGATGGCGACTTCTGTCAGCAAAATTCTCATTCCTTTCATCCCTTTTGCGATTCTTCTTGTAGTCGTAGCTATTTTTTCATCAATTCTTCAGGTGGGTGTTCGCTTCACGCTAAAACCCATCGCTCCAAAATTTAGCAAGTTAAGTCCTCTTCAGGGGCTAAAGCGGATTTTTGGAACCCAAGGGTTGATGGAATTGCTGAAGAGCCTGGCAAAATTACTGCTCATTGGCTTCATTGGTTTCATCACTTTCGAAGAGGAAATGGGGAGGATCAACGCGCTTGCGTTGATTACCCCGGCTCAGATCGTATTCTATAATTTCTCGGTCATCATCGAAGTCACAGGGCGAATGGTTTTAGCCCTGATTGCGATTGCAATTTTTGATTTCATGTATCAGCGCTGGCATTTCGAACAGCAGCTCAAAATGACCAAGCAGGAAGTTAAGGATGAAGCCAAGCAGTCGGAGGGGGATCCTCAGTTAAAAGCTAGAATTCGCCAGATCCAGAGAGAAATGTCGAATGCTCGGATGATGCAGGAGGTCCCAAAAGCTGATGCGATTGTTGTAAACCCAACGCACTATGCCGTAGCACTGAAATATGATCGAGAGAGTATGAATGCCCCTCAAGTAGTTGCAAAGGGTGTTGATTACATGGCTCTTAGGATTAGAAAAGTAGCCGATCAAAATAACGTTCCGATATTGGAAAGACCCCAATTGGCCAGGGATCTTTACGCAGGTGTGGAAATTGGACAGGTAATCCCGGAGCGATTCTTTAAAGCAGTTGCAGAAATTCTTGCCTACGTTTATCGTCTCCGCAGAAAGAAACGATAGAAACAATTTGCTAAGTAAAGCGTGGTTTTGCCCGTTTGTTGGGGTAGAAATTGCAAGCTGGCCAGAATTTTCTTCAACTCGGAAAATCAGTGATTTTAATTTATAAACAAGTATTCATTTCTCTTTTGGGAATTATTAGGTGGCTGTAGGAAGCAACTCAGTTAGTCTGAGCGGGTTATCCAGAAATTCCGATGTCTTACTGGCAGTAGGGGTGATCTCAGTTTTGATGATCATGGTAGTCCCTCTTCCAGAAATCCTGATGGATTTGCTGCTCGCGTTAAGTATTACCGTTGGTGTCCTGATTCTTTTCGTTGCTCTCTTCACAGCAAACGCGCTTGAATTCTCTTCCTTCCCGACTGTTCTCCTAATCGCGACTCTCTTTAGGCTATCACTCAATGTTGCCTCTACTAGATTGATCCTCTTGAACGGCAACAAAGGATATGATGCCGCTGGAACAGTCATTAAGTCATTTGGAGAATTTGTTGTTGGTGGAAATCAAATTGTTGGAATCATCGTATTTTTGATCCTAGTTCTGATCAATTTCGTGGTCATTACAAAGGGTGCTGGCCGTATTGCAGAGGTTGCTGCTAGATTCACTCTGGATGCTATGCCAGGTAAGCAAATGGCGATTGATGCAGATCTGAATGCCGGGCTCATTGACGAAACGCAAGCTCGTCAACGTCGTCAATATGTTCAGCGAGAGTCTGATTTCTATGGAGCAATGGACGGGGCTAGCAAGTTTGTTCGTGGTGATGCAATTGCGGGCTTAATCATTACTACGATCAACATTCTTGGTGGTTTGTTAATCGGTGTAACTCAGTTTGGCATGAGTTCGGGAGATGCCTTTGAGACCTACGCAACACTTACTATTGGTGACGGTTTGGTCTCGCAAATACCTGCACTCATTATTTCAATAGCTGCTGGTATTGCTGTTACCAAGGCATCAGC
>CAJXNF010000400.1 GCA_913056375.1 uncultured Pseudomonadota bacterium
CGCTTTCTACAGCAAACCATGTTCCTGTTCCGGTCTTGAAAGACTACTTTGAAGATCAAGAGAAGAGAGCCCTTGATGCATCTGTTTTTCTTCCTGAGTCTTCGCGGGCTGGTTTTAGCCGTATGCCTCGCGTTATTTGATCATCCTGCCAGCTCCCAACCACAGCAAGCAATACCATCGAGGACCTTTTTTCCTGGGCAACAGATTGATAGCCCTGTACCGATTAACCGAGGCGATGACACCCTTGGTTTGGAGGGATTTTTAGACTCTTCCGGGCAATATGCACCAAAGAATCGGCTGATGAATGTTGATAGTACAGATCAAAAGAGTGGTCTTGACGATAATCGGCAGTCGGCTTTTGGGTATGAGCTTAAGAGTGGAGACGAGGAGCTTGCGTCTCCGGATTCTGATTCATCGCCTTTGGGAAACGAATTGAATAGTATTCAGGAAGATGAGGGTCAAAGTCGATCTGTAATGGAATTCGGCAGTGATATTTTTGGCATTGAATCAAGCGAGGCTTGCGCGGATTTGTCTCAGGCTCAATTTTGCAACGCTTTCAACTAAGCGTTTGGTTCGATATTAGAAGATTGAAACGCCAAGGCATTGATTGATATTGATTAAGATTTCCGTTGGCTTCCTTTAGTGCTGAACTTGATCTTTATGTCAACACGACTGCCCCATATGGTGCTTTTTCGTGCATGATGAGGTTCCATGCTGCCTGGTTCATGCCTGAGTATTTATCTCAACCAGACACATATTTTATCCTTTTGAGTATTTGCGGATCGCTTTCGCTTCTAGTGACATCGCTCATCGCCTTCCGTTTTTTGGCAATTGCCATATCAATAGGTTATCTTTTCGTCATTTTCTGGGTCGGTCTTGATCAGGTCGGCATGACGGCGCAATTGGGTACGTCATTGCTGGGTATCGGTCTCAATGGAGTCATGATAGCTCGCTATTTTTACGCTAGGTCAATGGCAAGTTTGGCCTATACCTGGCGTTCTGTTTATGTGCAAAACTTCAGTCTTATGCTCCCATATGAATTTGATCGACTCGTCAATCATGCTCAGGTGAGGCGTTTTGGCTCGATCGATACCCCTGAATTTGTTCAAAAGAGTAATCAGAATTTTTCTTCGCTGATGTTCGTTTTAGATGGCGCCGCTATGGTCGATATTGAAGGTGATAGGGTCGCAAAGCTTTACCCTGGTGATTGGATTTCCGAGGAGTCGTTTCTGACTGGAGAAACAACAAAAGACGATGTATTGGTTAAGAATGCCACCTTGCTTGTTTGGGACGCAGATGACTTGGCCCGTTTGAAAGAAAAAAATCCATCCATCTACGAAAAGTTAAATCTCATTATCTCTAGAAATCTTTGTCATAAGTTGATCCGAGCCTATGGGGACGAGCATCGCTTGATGCATCAAAATGACTAAATTGTTTAAGCCAGGTCTTGCTTGAAATTTTTACTATATATATTGACTTTGGCTATTCGCAATGCGTTGAACTTGGTTGTGGTTCATATCTTTGGCTGTGGTTGTGTGACTAGGTGTTATTCATGACGCCGTGGGTCAGGCCTTAGCTTCTGCGAGGGCTGAACGTTCAGCGAGTTCCCGGATCAGGCCGCGGTTGAAGCCAGGTGATCGTCGAAGTAGTTCGTCAAAAATCTGTGCGTGCAAAGTGAAGAGTACAGCCCCATCTTGGCCAGCATGGCCACTGGCCGGTTGGGGAGTACCGATGATCACATTTAATTCACCGAGTGTTTCACCGCAATTCAGAATCTTCTGTTCCCCTGGATTGTCGATGAGTTCAACCGTTCCTCGAACCACGATTGACATGTGGTCGATGGTCTCTCCCTTCTGCACAATTATTTCCCCTGGTTCAACGCGGGTGATTGGTCCTTGGTTGACCAGCCAAAGAATTCCTTCTGGCGTTAGATCATCGAATAAGGAGGCTTTCATCAATGCTCGAAAGCATTGCCTTAGTTCCGGATCCAGCTCAGAGCGCTGTAGCTTTTCCAGAAACTCAGAGGTCCCTAGATAGTCCCTTGTCTCTCGAATCGGTCTTGCCGATCGATCGGCATGCTCGAGCTGGTCAAGCATGAGAATCCAGCCGGCCGTATCAGGACAAGGATCTAACCAAAGCAGATTCAGTGCCTCTTCTGTACTGCCGTGCGCTTCGATTGATTCAGGCAACGGCTCCAATCCCGAAGCGACACGGGTTGGATTGAGGTCGTGCCGCAGCAACTCTTGGCGTTGATTGAGGCAGTTGGCAAGAGGTAGGAAGAGTGGTTCTTGCTTTGCAGCCTTCAGCAGCATGCCTTGCAGCCCGCTCATCCAGCGCCAGCGATCACTCAGTTTTTCCAAGCGTTGTTTTTCCCATACGCCCTTAGCACCAAAGCTTTGGAGGCACTCCTCCCACGCTTTGTCATCGAGGCCAGATCCCTGACGCAGCAGCTCGAGATCTGCTTGAGCCGTGGCTGTCAATTGAGATGGAGTCAGACCATCGAGTCCGTTGACGCGAATGAGTTCTTCGATTTGTTCCCGAGCGGCCTCCCGCCGCAGCTCATCGGTTTGTCGTTCGAACGATGCGCTGTTCAGCAGGCCGGGTTGTTTTTCGCTGACGAGTTGCAGTACTAAATGGTGATCATCCTGAGAGAGTCCGAGGCTGTGACGTAGTTCTTCTAGTTCAAGAAGGGCAGTCGCATGGTTAAGCCGCCCACTTTGGAGCATCTCGGTCATCACATCGGCATAAATCTGCTTACCTTTTTGTTGGCCGATTGCTGGAAGTGCCTTCACCAGGGTGAAGACTTCGTCCGGAGTGAGTGCCTCCAGAGAGCGCCCATCGAGGGCTGCATCCAGACCAGGTAGATCTTTCAGCTTCTTGCGCAGATTGTCGCTGGTGCTCTCACGCCGATAAACAGCATGCCCTCGCTTCCAGCCTCGAAAAAGACTGATTGATGTGAGAGCGAGAACGCTGTAACGCACCAGGGTGTCGCCAATCTCGCCGAACATCCCCTGCAATGGGGCAGTGAAAAAGAAAAAGGTGTTGACCGCAAGGAATGTGGCGAGCTGACGGATGTGCTGCCGGGCTCGTTGGGATGGCTCTGATCGCCCTTGGCGGTTGTCGATGTTTTCGAGAACTCGTTCAGTCAGCCGAAGCGCGTAAACGGAGATCAGCCCGGAGAGAAGAAGTATGGCTGGAAAGGCGATCAGCCAGAATAAGCCAAAAGCTATGACTCCACCAACTCCAGCAACCCACCCGGTCAGCGCGTCAGTAATGATTTTGGGCAATTTACGACGCTTTTTCAAGGGAAATCCAAAAT
>CAJXNF010000401.1 GCA_913056375.1 uncultured Pseudomonadota bacterium
TTGAAAAAGCCCGGATGGACAAGATGCTCACTAGCGATGAAATCCGTACGATCATCACCGCACTGGGCACTGGAATTGAGAAGGATTTTGACATCAGCAAAATCCGCTATCACAAGGTCATCATCATGACTGATGCGGATGTGGATGGAAGCCATATTCTAACGCTGATCCTGACGTTTTTCTATCGACAGATGCCGGAGATTATTGAGCGTGGTTATCTATACATCGCTCAGCCACCACTCTACAAAGTGAAGCGCAACAAGGAAGAATTCTACCTGAGAGACGAAAGAGAGATGGCAGAACGCTTGATGGAACTCTCCAGTAATAAGCTTCGACTTATTCTACCAGAACGAGAGCCGTTGACAGGGGAAGCCCTGCTGGAGATGGCACGACGTCTTCACCGCTACTGCGATCAGTATCAGCGTTTCTGTCTGAATCCAGACCTAAAGTTACTGACAGATCAATGGCTGAAGCACCAATTCAGACTGGAGACAGGTGGTACGGATTACCTGCTGCAACGAATGCGGGATCTTCAGGAGTTTCATCCAGATTTTAAATTGGAGGTTGATCCAGAACGTGGAGGACATCAGGTAGATTTACTGATGCAAGGGGAATCACTGCGCTTCACCCTTAACTTCTTGGATAATCTGGATATCCACGATTATAACAATCTGCTGGAACAGCGTGAAGAGCTGCTACGTTTCCTTGGCGGAGAAAATCTTCAAATTGAAGACGAAGATCAGAAAATTCATGATCTACCGGACTGGTTTGCCTTGCGGGACTTCATCACCAATTTCGGTAAGAAGGGGATTTATATTCAGCGCTACAAGGGACTCGGTGAGATGAATCCAGACCAACTCTGGGAGACCACCTTGGATCCAGAAGTACGTACTCTCAAGCAAGTTCGCGTTGAAGATATCAATGTCTCAGATGATATGTTCACGGTGCTGATGGGGGATCTAGTGGAACCGAGGCGGCGCTTCATTGAAGAGAATGCTCTCAAGGTAAAGAATCTGGATGTCTGACACCCCGGCGGTTGTTGCAATTGTTGGCCGACCAAATGTTGGCAAGTCTACGTTTTTCAATCGGTTGGTGGGTCGTCACACTGCGATTGTTGAAGACATTCCAGGAGTAACGAGAGACCGCAACTATGGCTTGGCCAGTTTTCGTGGTTTTCGCTTCCTGGCGATTGATACAGGCGGATTTGAGCCAATCTCTGAAGATGGTTTGCTCCAGCAGATGCGTCAGCAGGCTCAGGTTGCTGTCGAAGAAGCTGACGCTGTCATTTTCCTGACCAGCATTCAAGACGGCCTCAATCCCGGGGACGAGGAGATCTATCGTTATCTCAGCCGCCACAAGAAGCCGATCTTTGTGGCCGCCAACAAAACAGATCATCCGAGCCACGATACGCAGATTGCGGAGTTCTATCAATTAGGTGTAGAGCACGTCTATGGTGTATCTGCGGCTCACACACGTGGCCTAGAGGATCTGCTGGAGGCCATTCATGAGCAGGTTCCGCTGGATTACACCGAACCAGAAGCTGGTACTCAGGTAAGAGTGGCGGTGATCGGTAAGCCCAACGCAGGCAAATCCTCGCTGATCAATGCCTTGTTGGGCGAAGAGCGGATGGTTGTAGATTCGCAGGCTGGAACAACACGTGATCCAGTAGACAGCTTGTGTCGTCACGAGGGCAAGGAGTACCTGTTGGTGGATACGGCAGGCATCCGACGCAAAGGCAGGGTCACCCAAAAAATCGAGACTTACAGCATTGTCTCTGCGTTGAAGACCATGGAACGCTCGGACGTCGTTTTGCTGGTAATTGACGCTACCGAGGGGGTTACCGAACAGGTCCTGCGAATTGGTGGATACGCTCTGGACCGCAAGAAAGCAATAGTGCTGGTGGTCAATAAATGGGATCTGGCGGTTCAAGGAGAGATTGCCCTACGCAACGTTCCTCGTCAATTGGAGCCACAGCGCTTGCAGGATGCGATGACCACAGAATTGAGAGAACGCCTTGAGTTTCTTGGCTTTGCCCCACTTGTTTTCGTAAGCGCCAAAACTGGAAAACGGATAACTCAAATTTTTCAGAAAATCGACGAGGTCTACGAGCAGTACATGCGTCGTGTGAGCACTGCAGACCTGAACACGGTGCTGGAAATGATTGTCCGCAAGCACCCACCTCCTGCCAAATCTGGTCGAGCCACCAAGATTTTCTATGGTACCCAGGTTTCTGCGTCCCCACCCACCTTTGTCATGGTCAGTAATCATCCAGAAAAACTGAACTACTCCTACGAACGCTATTTCCTGAACCAACTCCGCTATCATTTTGGTTTTGAGGGCACACCCTTGCACCTAATTTGGCGTGGCCGTGAACGCAAGCAGAACTGAATCGAAGTATCTGGCCGACTTTCTGATTTATAAAGAAAAAAAGAGAGAAATCGGGCATAGGGTAAGGTTACTCTAGACTCTTTGGCAGTTGCGAATTAGGTTTTCAGTATTCTGATACTAATTAAATCTTTCCTTCCCAAGTAAGAAATCCGTATGCAGGAAATTCGGCACTACGACATCGCCATCATCGGTTCTGGCCCAGCAGGCGAAAAAGCAGCAATCCAAGCCAGCAAGTTGAAGAAGCGAGTTTTTCTGATAGACAAGCGGGAGAAGCTTGGTGGTGCCTCCCTGCACACGGGGACGATTCCATCGAAGTCGTTGCGCGAGACGGTTGTCAATCTAGAGCTGCTGCGCCGCCGAACCCATGGGATCGAGATCTCCATGCGTGAGAACGTCAGTACCGAAGAGTTGATGTATCGCAAGGAGCTCGTGATCAGTGAGCAGGAAAACAAGCTGCGCCGTAACCTGATCAAGAATCGAGTCACTCTGGAGAGAGGGCGTTGCCAATTCCTCAGTCCAACCGAATTGCAGATCCAACCCGCCCATCCAGATCAGGACCCCTATCGGGTCACTGCCGACTACATGATTGTTGCGACAGGCTCTTCTCCACGAAAAGCTGATTGGGCTCAGCTCGATAATGAGTGTGTCTTCGACTCTGATACGATCCTCAATATTGAGAAACTTCCGAAAAAAATCACGATCATCGGGGCTGGTGTCATTGGTTGTGAGTACGCCTGCATCTTTGCCAAGCTAGGGATTCGCGTCAATCTGATCGCTCGGGATCGCCATGTCATGCCCTTCTTGGATCGAGAAATTGCAGAAGCGCTCGTATATCGGATGCGCAATCAGCGAATCACGATGCGCCTTGGCGAAAATGTTAAACAGATCGTCAAGATCTCACCGCAGGAAGTCCAAGTGGAGTTGGAGAG
>CAJXNF010000402.1 GCA_913056375.1 uncultured Pseudomonadota bacterium
CGGGCCGCAACTCGTGGAGCCAACGCCTTGCCCATCTCCGTGGAACCTGTTGCGCTCAGCAGGCTGATCCGTGCGTCATCAGCCATCCACTCCGCTTGCTCCTTGTGCCCTTCGACCAATTGCAACAGATCCTCAAATCCTTCCCCCGGCATACAGTTTTGTACCGCCTGATCCCAGGCCTGCTTACAAGCGGCAGTGACATTCAACGCCTTGGGAGAAGCTTTCCAGACCACGCTGTTCCCACAAACGATGGAGAGACAATGGTTCCAGGCCCAGACGGCACAGGGGAAGTTGAACGCGGTGATCACTCCAATGATCCCCAACGGATGATAGGCTTCCTGTAGCTTGTGTTCTGGACGCTCACTCGCAATCGTCAGCCCATAGAGTTGCCGCGAAAGTCCCACTGCGAAGTCACACATATCTATTGCCTCCTGCACGTCTCCCAAAGCTTCCGCCCGGATTTTCTTGGCATCGGTCATGATACAGTGGGCAATGCCTTCTTGAGATTCGCGCAATTGATTGCCAAAGACCCGCAACAATTCTCCTCTTCTCGGAGCTGGGACTTCTCTCCACTTGCGCTGAACGGCTGTTGCTTTTTCTAGAATCTGGTCGTAGTGGGCTTTAGTGATGGAATGCATGAGCTATATTTTTACTGGGGCCTCGGAGGAGGGCTGAACTTTTATAAATTCACTGAACAAGGAGACCTTGATTTTGAGTAATGATGAATATTGGAATTCTCTCGCAGCTATCGAGGAGAAAGCAAGACAGTCAATAACGGGAAGGAAGGAAATAATTTGTTAGGAAGATTTCGGGGTGAGGAAAATAGAACCCGATGATTCTTTATGGCAGACAGTCCTTCTAAATTTCAACTATGAATCAAATTCATAATTCCGGTGCTCATCGCTTCATAGTTGCGGTTGTTCGGTAGGTCTCCCTTGATCGCAAAGTCATCCATTACGATGATACGATCCGCGAGAGTTATGATTTCTGGCATGTCGGAGGTAATTAAGAGAATAGAAGTCCCCTGATCGGCCAGTTCCCGAATCAACTCATGGAGGTAGGCCTTGGTCTTGATGTCGATCCCAACAGACGGTTCATCGACAATCAAGATCTCCACCTGAGCCGCCAGCCACTTGGCTACCGAGATCTTCTGCTGATTGCCTCCGGACAAATTCCCCACCATTTGAGCCAACGAAGGTGTTTTGACCTCCAGCTTGTCAATCGAAGGTGAGACACGTTGGGTCACCTGCTGATCGGAGAGCCAACCCAACTTGGAGCAGATCTTTCTCCAGACGGTGATGCCTGAATTCTGCAACACGTCATGCTGTAGAATCAAACCTTCTGACTTTCGATCTTCGCTTAGATAGCCAATCGCGTAGCGATCCCGTGCAACAGACACCCCAGAGACATGAATTGCCTTGCCGTCCAGCAGGTACTCTCCCTTGGTCATTCGGAAATAGCCAATCAATGACTTCGCCAATTCGCTGCGTCCTGCCCCAATCAATCCATAAAATCCAAGAATCTCCCCCGGATACAGTTGAAGATTCAGATCTTGATGTCCCGCTTCTGTGCTGACTTGACGTAGCTCCAATTTTGGACTTTGTCGATTGACTTCACGGGTTTGCCAGGCAGGAATCTGTTCCTTCCGCCCAATCATCAGCTGGACCAGATCCTGTCGGCCGTACTGCGCAATTGGCTGACTAGTACAAGTGTTCTGACCATCTCTTAACACGGTCAGGTAATCACAAATTTGCAGTACCTCTTCAAGCTTATGGCTCACAAAAACGATCGTGACCCCATCGTCCTTGAGCTTCTGCAAGAGGGCGAAGAGCTTCTCTGTCTCATGGGGGGTCAAGGAAGCCGTCGGCTCATCCATGAGCAGGACACGTGATTTCTGTGAGATCGCCTGAGCAATTTCCACGAGCTGCATTTTGGCAACAGAGAGCTGTTTTACTGGAGTTTGGGGATCTAGGTCCAATCCCACAGCCGCAAGCCAGGGCTTCGCCTCTTCATACAGTTTGGGATAGTCCACCCAGCTCCAGGCTTTTTCTCCAAGGCGATCAAGAAAAAGATTTTCTCCAACCGAGAAACGCGGGATCAAGTGACGCTCCTGGTGGACCACGGCAATTCCTTGTCGACGAGCTTCATTGGTATCCGAGAAACGCACGGGCTGACCAAGGAGATTTATACTCCCTTCATCAGGTTGATACACACCCGTTAAGATCTTGATCAGTGTGGACTTGCCAGCTCCATTTTCACCAAGCAGGGCGTGAATCGAACCCGCATGCAGCTCAATTTCTACATTCTGTAGAGCCTGTACACCAGGGAAGCTCTTGGAAATACCAGAGGCCTTCAGAGTGATCTGCTGAGACATCAGGCTGGCTTTGAAAAGAGAGTGAGGCGCAGATCACGCAGTCGATTGATCCCAACCGCCCAAAGGATCAGGAGACCTAGAAAGATCTGTACGATGAAGGGGTCAATTTCAAAAAGGACTAGCGCCTGAGTGATGATGGCGATGGTGGTTACGCCTAACAGAGTGCCAATCACGTTGACATGCCCCCCAGCAAGCACAGCCCCGCCAATCACCGGTGCGGCAAAGGAGAGGATCAACCAATCATCACCAATCGTTGGCTGTCCAATCTGTAACCGAGCTACGACCATCATTCCCGCAACGGCCGCTAGCAGGCCCGATAAGGCATGGGTGCCAATCACGATGTTTCGTACGGAAATTCCCACCAAACCGGCTGCAGTCGGACTTGCGCCAACCGCCAACAAATGCCGACCGTATCGCATGCGATTTAACAAAAACCATACTCCCACCAAGCAAACCAACGTTGGTAGGATCAACAGAGGGAAGGTTCCCAACAGACTGCTGTTTCCAAAAGACTTGATGGACTCGGCAACCCCATAGAAGGGCTGCGCTTCCGTAATCCCGAGGTTGATACCCTTGAAAACAGAGAGGCTCGCCAAGGTGATGATAAATGCAGAGATACCCGTGAAGGCGATGATCACTCCATTGAACAAACCTGCGGCCAAGCCAATCAGCAAACCCACGAGCACTGCAAGTGGAATCGGCAACTGGAAAACGTCCATCAATCCAGCAAAAGAGATGGCTACGAGTCCGCCGATCGCTCCCACAGAGAGGTTCATCTGGCCGATCCCCACAATCAACATCTGCGCCAAGGCAATCACCATGTTGACAGAGATCGCAGCGAGCAAAATCTGGATGTTGAAGGGAGTCAGAAAACTAGGCTTGAGATAACCAATCAGCATGATGGCCAGGATCACAACCAACAAGAGTCCCGACCACTCAGCCT
>CAJXNF010000403.1 GCA_913056375.1 uncultured Pseudomonadota bacterium
CGAAATCAGCCTAGTCATTCAAAACAACGATCAACTTCGTCAGGCTTGCCAAAGCTCTGAGATGATTGCTTCTTAATTCAGCTCTTTTCCTAGGAGTCTCCAATGAGAACCAGTTTATTGTTTGTGATCATCATTTTGACCGTTTTCGTCTCCTACGGTTGGGCTTGTCATGAAGAAGACACTAATCTGGATGGTCATAAGCCCAAGACAGGCGTTGGGATTATTGTAAGTACCGAAATCATTGTCGCTTTCTCTTCAACAACCACATCTTGCGACATGTACACGGCATATTTGAAGAGCAACTACGATCAGATTGCTGAAAATGCAGCTGCTGGCGGAGGGGTACACCTAGAGGCACTGGTCGCCTATCGAGGATGCAGTCGGGACAGCTTGGGACCCTTACAAAATGCTTTCAAAGCCAGGTTTGAGACGATGTTCCCAAGTTCAGATCCTCTCGGAGAACAATTTCCTCATAGATTCGAACAATTGATCATCAGTGAGAATCTGGAAACCCAATGTGGACCCCCGAAAGGCTCAATTTCTTAGAAGATTTTGCTGAGTCTTTGGGAAATATTTTAAGTGAATGAAGATCAAGAAGGAGGGATGTTTTTCAAGAATTCTTTAAATGCGTTCTCTTGAAACCGCGCTGTGTTGCCTGCCTCTGGGAGAGCTCCGGAGAGAACGTCATCTTGGTACTCTCGAAAGGCCTGGACTCGTTCCTTTTGAATTCGATCTAATTCAGAGCTAAGCCTTCGGTAAACTTTGGCGTGACGAGGTACATGTCCGCGGTTTGTACCCAGTATGTCTTCAGCGAAGAGATATTGGGCATCACAGCCATGGCCACTTCCCATTGAGATCACGATCAACTCCATCCGTTTTGAAATTTCTGAAGCAACTTCGACCGGGACCACTTCCATTTCGACCGCAAAAGCTCCTGCTTCCTGATGAGCTAAGGTGTCTTGATATACCTTTAGAGCTTCCTCCGCTGTTTTTCCGACAGCTCGAAATCCTCCCGTCCAGGTTCGCTTTTGTGGAACCAAACCAACATGGCCGACAACAGGTATGCCTTCCTTGGACATCGCCTCGATAAAAGGAATGCTCATACAAGCATAGACCGCATCAGCCCCATCTTTTAATGCTGCAAAACCTGCTTTGATTGCTTCCGATGGGGAAGTGCATTCCCCGTAAAGGATACCCATTGTCAGAAAGGTGTTTGGGGCTGCTGCTCTGATCTTGCGTGCTTGCTCCCCAGCAACGGTAATCAATAAGTCAATCCCAGCTTCTTCACAGGCCAATGCTTCTTCTTCAGTTCTAACAAGCACTTCGGAGAGCTGGCGAACCCCTTTCAGGTTTAATAATTCACGAACAGTCGGTCTACCCATTAGATCTCCATCCGGCCTAATTCTCTACGGTTTGAGAAGGAATCCGCTCACCGCGGATATATGGCTTTAGGACGTCCTCAGTGCCCTTCCAATTGTAAGGGTCCTTTCCACAAACCATTACAATGTCCCGATTGTCTCTGGTCGATGGGATTTGTCCTCCGCAATCCCAAGGAAGTAGAGACTCTGCACTCATGTAATGATGAACGAGGGCTCGACGGTATCTTTCTTCAGCACGATTTTTCAGAGAAGAATGCAGCAGGTATCCATGAAAGATGACGACACTGCCCTTGGTTACTTCGACAGGAACAGCCTCATCAGGTGAATGCGGATAATCGAAAGCTTCAGGGGCGCCATCATATTCGTCACTTACTGGTGAACGCACTGGATAGAGTACTCCAGCTTTGTGTGAACCTGGAATGACCCAAAGGCATCCATTTTCAATGGTGGCGTCATCCAGCGCAATCCAGACTCCTGTCAATGAGCGGTCCCGTGTGGGTATGAAGTGCTCATCTTGATGCCATGCCTGACCTGGCTTTCCAGATTTCTTTACGAACAGCATGGATTGCATGCACTTGACGTTGGGACCTATGAAATCCACCAAAAAGGGAACTAGCTCTGGGGCATCTAGCATAGACCCGAATAAAGAGGACATCTTGTGGGGAAAATGCAGTGCGAGGAAATGGGAGAGTAGATCCTCGTCACTTAGTTCGTCAAGACTGGAAGGTGGTCTTGATTCATTCGTCAAGAGGTGAGTTTTGGGGAGCTTGCTACCTTCTTCTCTGCAAAGCCGAAGAGTCTCGGCGAGTAAGTCATTTATTTTTGATTCGTCAAATAAATTGGGGATGACAACAAAACCGTTATCTAAGTAATTCTTAATTAAATTATCCACCTGTTTTTAAATTTTGAGCATTAATCTAATGATAAGAAATAAATCCGCTTACTGAGAAAGTAATCACCTAACCCTCTCTCCATGAAGACGATGACCAAGCAGTGCCAACAAAATGATCAGACCGTTAAAAAACTGTCGCCATGTACCACTCATTCCAACGGCTACGACACCTATTTCCATGTAAGAAATCACACCCACACCAAAAACAGCACCGACAATTGTACCCAAACCACCCCAGTAAGGTGTACCCCCAATAAAGACCGCAGCTAATGCTAGAAGTAAATAACCAAATCCTTGAGTAGGAAAAAAAGTATAAGTTATAAGAGTTGAAAGGATTCCAGCCATTCCAGCTCCAATCCCAACAAACATAAATGCTTTAATTTTTATAGCTTTTACATTAATACCCATTTGGTCTGCACTTACTTCGTTATCACCAACATGGTGCACATGTATTCCAAAAACATGTCTATTGAATAGATAGTAACTAAAAGTAATGAAAGCTATTGCCCAAAGAACTTGGACGGGGATTCCACCAATTTTTCCGACGAGTACTGGATACATCCAATGCGAATCAATTTCCAAAAGTGTAATCGATCTACTATTAGTCGATACAAATAGAAATCCTCTTATTAAGAATAGAACGCCCAATGAGGCAACTAATGAAGATAATCTACCGTAAACGATCAATGCACCGACTGCTGCTCCGACGATTGCCCCAGTACACAATCCACCAATGAGAGCAATAAATAGGTCAATTTCAGAAGTTACGAGCAAAGCAAATACATATGCAGCTAAGCCATAAGTAGATGCAAAAGAAAGATCTATCTCTCCTGAGGTTACTAAAAATACCAGTGGTATAACCATAAATATAAGTGTGGGCATCATCACAAAAACAGATTGATGCAGATTTGGCCTGATCCAAACTTCAGGAGCACCAACCAAAAAAACCAGCATTAGAAGTAGAAAATACCCCATGCTGCCAAGGGCTCTACCATTATGATGAAAATACCTTTTTAAATTTGAATTATTTCCTTCA
>CAJXNF010000404.1 GCA_913056375.1 uncultured Pseudomonadota bacterium
AAGATTCCATTGATTCCTTGATAATTATCTCCTCCCTAGTCCTGAAAGGCTGCTTTCATTAAAGTTAGCACCTTTCGGGGCACCACCCCTCAGCAATCCTGAAACTCAATTTTTTACATGGCACGCATCACATTGAGACAACTGTTAGATCACGCTGCGTTTGAAGGTTATGGTGTACCGGCTTTCAACATCAGCAACATTGAGCAACTTATTGCGATTATGCAGGCTGCTCAGTCCGTAGAAGCTCCTGTTATCCTGCAAGTTACAAGAGGAGCTCGTAGTTATTCTAGTGATGCAATGATTCGACACATGATTCAAGCGGCTGAGGAGATGTTCCCCAAAACTCCAATCTGCTTACACCAAGACCATGGTAACAATACGACTACCTGTTTCTCTGCCATACAAAATGGTTTTACATCAGTCATGATGGATGGATCACTGGAAGAAGATGCTAAAACTCCCTCTTCCTACGAATATAATTTGAACATTACAGCAAAAGTCACGGAAACTGCGCATGCAGTTGGAGTCTCTGTAGAAGGAGAGTTAGGTTGCCTCGGGTCACTTGAGAGCGGTGAATCTGAGCAGGAAGATGGTCACGGAGCCGAGGGCAAACTCAGTCGAGACCAGCTACTTACGAATCCCGGGCAAGCTGAAGAATTTGTTAAGCAAACACAGGTCGATGCACTGGCAATTGCGATGGGTACTTCACATGGAGCATACAAATTTACCAGAAAGCCTGATGGAGATATTTTGGCAATGGATATTGTGAAGGAGATCAACCGCAGAATGCCAGATCTACACTTGGTAATGCATGGCTCATCCAGTGTTCCGCAGGATTTGCAGGATATCTTCAACCACTATGGCGGTGAAATGCCCCAAACTTGGGGAGTCCCAGTTGAAGAAATTGAAAGAGGCATTCGGTATGGGGTTCGAAAAATCAACATTGATACTGACTGCCGCTTGGCAATGTCGGGAGCAATGCGCAAGGTAGCAGTTGAAGAAAAATCTGAGTTTGATCCAAGAAAATTTTTAAAGCCTGCGATGGTAGCAATGGAGAAAGTCGCCAGACTACGCTATGAGCAGTTCAATACCGCAGGACAAGCATCTAAGATCAAAACAAAGTCTTTGGAAGAGATGGCTTCTGATTATCAATCAGGGGCGCTGGACAGAAATTGAAACGTCAGAATTCCTTGTAAACTTTTGGAGGATATTGTGGGCTTCAACGCAAAGTGGCACCAAGAAAAAATTCAACGGGTTGAAGAATATGTTGCTCAACACAAAGCTGAAATTGCGCAGCATCCATGGAGAGAAAATTATCATTTCCAAACCCCCGTTGGCTGGATGAATGATCCCCACGGGCTTATTCAATTTCAAGGAAAGTTTCATCTGTTTTACCAGCATCATCCCTTCAGTGGTAAGTGGGGAACGATGCATTGGGGCCACGCGATCAGCAAAGACTTGATTCATTGGGAGCATCAGCCCGAAGCGTTGGCACCAAGTGAGGACTATGACGGTTGGGAAGGTGGTGGAATCTTCACTGGATCAGCGATTGAACATCAAAATGAACTGATCCTCTACTACACGGGTTGTGCAAAGGACCGACAGGTTCAGTGTATGGCCAGTTCTACCGATGGTTTGAACTTTATCAAATCGGATCACAATCCAGTACTTTCAGATCCCCCAGCTGGTATCAATCCTCATGACTTCCGAGATCCCAAAGTCTGGAAACAAGGTGATATTTGGTACATGGTTACGGGAGTGACTGATGGGGTGAGTGACCTGATTGAGCCCTCGAATAGCCAAAAAAATGGCCTCGGTAAAGTTTGCTTGCATCGCTCAAAAAATCTCAAGAATTGGGAATTTGTCAATTACCTTGTTGAGAGCAGTGGGGAGCTGGGGACTATGCTGGAGTGTCCCAATTTTTTCCCATTAGATGGCAAGTGGGTTCTGATGTATTCCCCAATGGGTTTGCAAGAGAGACAAGTGGTCTATCTGACAGGAGATTTTGATGAGCAAACCGGGAAATTCCACTGGCAGACGATGGGTTCCGTTGATTTAGGCTTTGACTACTATGCGCCTCAGCATTTTCGTGATGATCAGGGCCGCAATTTGATCATGGCTTGGGTTGGTTCGTGGCCATTTATGCCATGGTGCCGTGGAGAATATGATACCAGTGAATTAGGTTGGTATGGCAGCCTCACGCTACCACGTCAAATCCGTCTGTGTCCGGATGGAAAGCTGGCAAGTGAACCAGTTCAGGAAGTGGAACAACTCCGAGAGCAAGAACAGTACTACGCTCCCTGCGTGATTGAAGAAGCGACCCCTTTTTCATTCACTGCTGGCGACGGGGTACATTGTGAAATCATTGCTAGCTTTGATTTGTCAGAAACTTCTGCGCAGCAAATTGTGTTTCGCTTGCGCGGTTCTGCTGAGCAGGAAACAAAGCTGGAGTTCGACCTGGCAAAAGGCGAGATGATCTTTGATCGCACTCGCTCAGGAAATATTTCTGCTTTACAGCGTAAGTGTCCATTGGAATCAGCAAGCCAACCCCAGCTAACCGTAAGAATCTTCATGGACAGTATTTCGATTGAAGTCTTTACGGATAATGGTCGAACCACTATGACCAATAATATCTTCTCCAATCCAGAAAGTAACGAACTCTCCATCAGTACGGTTGGGGGCAGAACTCGTCTTTTGGGCCTCCGAACCTTTGGACTGAAATCTACTGTGATTGCCTGAAGCATCGCTGAGGATTCTGCTTCAGCTTACTTGTTAGTTTTTTTAGTCGGGGTTTGCGGTCAACCGCTCTCTTTCCATCAACCCTCCCTTCTACCCAACCCTCCTTCTTGAAGACTCCTCTTAAGCGATACATCAAACTCATTAGAGTAGCTGAATTGCTAGTCTAGTCGTGTTAGCCTAAGCCCCCTAAACTGCGTGCGAGCTCCAGAAACAAGTTTCTGGATGATATTTGCTCAATTTAATTTTTGCTTTAGTTGGGGCTCGCAGTAGGTAACGAAGTCTTCTTTTTCTGCTTCAAACGGTTACGGAGATTAAAATGGCAGACTACCGACTGATGATCTTGGTGGCTCTCTTTGCCTTACTCTCAGGCCAGGGATTCTCAATGGACTACAGCATGACCAAGAGACTCGCTGAAGATCGGGAGTGCCGGAGTTGCAACCTGGAAGCTGGAAATTTGGCGGGGGTCCAGTTCATCAATTTTGACCTGAGCAATGCCAATTTGGCAAATGCTCACTTAGAAGGTTCGAATTTGAACAACAGCAACCTTGCAGGAGTCAACTTGCAAG
>CAJXNF010000405.1 GCA_913056375.1 uncultured Pseudomonadota bacterium
GTTCTCAGCATCCATCATAAGACAGTCTCTCGTTGGTTGGTACAAGCTGCCCAAGCACTCCCAGCCAGCCCACCACAGACCGAATCCCGCTCCTTCATCGAGATCGATGAACTCTGAAGGATCATCGCTAAAAAAAATCCCAATGTGGGCTCTGGCTAGCGGTGGACTTCATCTTTGGCAGGTCCCTCGGCTTTGCCTGTGGAAGAAGGACGATCAAAAACGGTAAGGTTCTTGGCAGCAGATCAAGCACCTGCAGAAAAAGATGATGGATCCAGTTATTTTGGGCGCAAGTGGAAAATTTAAAACTAAGATATTAAAAAAGTTGTGGTGCTTCAGCGCATTTTAGTCTAAAAGGCTGCGGTCTAAGTCCGAAAAGGTAAGCGCTCGGTTATTGTAAGCAGTCAAAACACTGCGTCAGCGAATTCGCAGGAAAAAGAAGTGACGGTCGTTTAGATTCCTTTTGTGGACATGACTAATTTTTAAAATCTACAGAAATGGATCGGATGGAGAACCTTGAAAGCAGTGACAGATTGACAGAAATCTTTAGTGTTGCCTGTAAGGGATAAGGGGAAGTTTGGCCGCTTATTTATTCCGGAGAACAGTCTCTTTATTACTGGTCTTGCTTGGCCTAGTCATCCTCATATTCGTGATCGCCAGGATTGTTCCTGGGGATCCAGCTAGGATTGCCCTTGGTCCTCTGGCCACGGCTAAGCAGGTTGCAGAGATGCGGCAGGAGATGGGGCTTGATGATCCATTTGTGGTCCAACTCTGGAGTTACCTGAGTGGTCTGGTCCAGGGTGATCTTGGAAAATCTCTGCTCTCAAGTAGACCGGTTATGCAGGACATTCTGCATGCCCTTCCTGCAACACTCGAACTTGTACTAGTAACCATATTTCTGCAGGTAACTCTCTCGATACCATTAGGGGTACTTGCTGCAATATACAGAGACAGCTGGGTTGACAATCTTACAAGAATTATCTCATTGATTGGCGTGGTAACTCCAGGGTTTGTATTGGCGATCATTTTTCAGTTGATGGCCAGTTACTATTGGACAATCTTCCCAGTGACCGGTCGTCTAGGAAGTAATGTCGCCTTTGAAGCTGGAGTCACCGGAATGCTAACGATCGATTCGCTGCTGGCAGGTCGTATGGATGTCTTTGCAGATGCCTTTAGACATTTGTTTTTGCCCTCAATCGCTTTAGCTGCTGCTGGTATTGGCCAAGTAATGCGCATCACTAGGTCATCGATGATTGAGGTGGGAAATCGGGATTTCATCGAAGTCTCACGTGCTTTTGGCATCCCTGAACGGGTAGTGACCTTTCGTTATATGCTCAGAATTGCAGCGGTTGCTCCGTTGACGATACTTGGACTGGAGTTCGCCTCTTTGATTGGCAACGCCTTTATTGTTGAGTTTGTTTTTAGTTGGCCGGGGATAGCGAGCTATGGAGTGAGGACAATTCTGCAGAAGGATCTAAATGCGGTGATTGGAGTGGTGCTTGTTTCAGGAATTTTCTTTGTGGTTGCTAATTTGGTGATTGATATTCTCCTCGGATTAATTGATCCGCGTCACCGATTACGTGAGGGGTCAAAAGGATGAGCAGCACACTAAGCAGTCAGCATGAAACCCAGCGTCATCTCACCAGTCGGCAGATGGCCTGGTACCGCTTTTCGAGCAACCCATCGGCCTTGATTGGAGCTTTGATTGTGATTTCGGTGATCATTGGTGCCATCTTCGCTCCAGTTCTGGCACCCTCGCCACAATCAGCGGGTGCACATGTAGATTTCCTAAATCGACACAGCCCTCCGAGTTGGGAGTTTCTTTTTGGGACTGACAATGTAGGTCGTGATATTTTCAGCCGAGTTCTTTTCGGCTATCGAGTTTCGCTTGGCCTTGTGATTGGAGTTTTGGGATTTGCAGTGCCTTTTGGAGTGTTGCTTGGGCTATGTGCTGGCTACTTTGGAGGTAAAGTCGAGTGGGTGATCATGAGATTTACTGACATTATGCTGGCCATTCCTCCATTGGCAATGGCGCTAGCCATTACTGCGGTGCTTTCCCCAAACCTGATCAATGCGATGATCGCAATCACGATGCTTTGGTGGACATGGCACACCAGGTTGATATTCAGAATTGTTCGAGCGCAGATGGCAGAGGATTATGTTGAAGCCGCCAAGGTCGCTGGAGCCTCACACGTACACATTATGTTTCGTGAGTTGTTGCCTAATTGTGTTTCTGCAATCTCAGTGAAGATCTCGCTGGACGCTGGTTTTGTGATTCTTTTTGGCGCGGCACTCTCTTTCTTGGGCTTAGGAGTCCAACCGCCGACACCAGATCTTGGAACTATGGTTAGTACCGGCTCTGAATACCTCCCAGAATATTGGTGGGAAGCCTTGATGCCTGGCCTTGCAGTACTTTACGTGATCCTGGGCTTCAACTTATTGGGCGATGGTTTGCGAGATATGATGGATGTTGAAGTATGAGCCAAAGAATCCTTGACGTTCAAGGTCTCAATATAAGCTTCACAACCTATGGTCAGAGAGTACAGATCCTTCACGATGTCGAACTGAATGTTGCTGAAGGAGAAAAAGTTGCGCTGATCGGTCAGTCAGGATCTGGGAAAACCGTCACGATGCGAGCCATTATTGGGACGTTGCCTACACCTCCTGCCCGAATTGAGAGTGGCTCCATTTTTTTTTCAGGTCAGGAGCTGCTTTCCTTAAGACCTCGTGAAAGAAACCAAGTTAAAGGGACAGACATCTCCATCGTACTTCAGGATCCTCTCCTCTCTTTCAATCCAGTTTTGACGATCCTTCGCCAAATGGACGACATTGTCCGTTTTGCCGATATTCGGCTTGGACTCCGTCGCTCAGCCCAGGAAAGAAGAACTCACATTCTTGCCACCCTTGAGAAAGTCCAATTACAGGAGGGTGAGCGAATTTTGAGTGCCTATCCGATGATGCTCTCAGGAGGCATGAGGCAGAGAGTGCTGATTGGCATGGCACTCCTGAACCAGCCTAGATTATTGATTGCGGATGAGCCCGGGACAGCCTTGGATGTAACCACTCAACAGGAGATTTTAGAGCTTTTGAACACCTTGATCAAAGATGAAGGCCTCTCGTTATTGCTCATCACTCACAACCTTGGTGTAGTCCGTCAGATGGCTGATCGCGTCTATGTTATGGAGAGAGGTAAAATTGTTGAGTCCGGAACTCGTGAGAACATCTTTGCTCAGGCCCAGCATCCATACACACTTCAATTGATGGACAGTGTGCTGCCTCTCTATGGGTCGAAGGTAACTGACATGA
>CAJXNF010000406.1 GCA_913056375.1 uncultured Pseudomonadota bacterium
TATGCAATTCAATTGTAGAACATGATTCCGAGCCGGACCTGATAATTTCCTAAGAATGACTCACGTATGTAGAAAACACGTAAACCATGTAACCGAAGGTCATTGATGTAATTTTCGGTTACATGGTTTACGTGTTTTCTACATACGTAACACCCCGGTCATTGATGTAACGGGGTGTGATTACGTAGACGACCTTCACGCGGTACACCCTGTTACGTGCAACTATTCACAAACTAACAGTCTACTATTCCTGTCTCCATCCAATGTCTATCAATCAAGGAGTCAACATTCTCCAACTCAACGTCGAAGGATTCACTAGCCTCAAAGCCGAAATTATCCTTCAAATTTGCAAGAAGCACAGCTTTACAACAATCTTGCTTCAAGAAAACCATTCAGAGTCCAAACCCTTTGGCCGGAAACCCAGTTAAGAAGGTCAAAAGATGGAATTTCCGAAAGGCTGATTGGAAGACTTTCCAAACCCTCCTTGATTAGAAGAGCGCCAAGCTAGAGGACCCAATGGAAGGTGACATTAACTCAGCCTATAGCTCATGGACGAAATCAGTTCTGAATGCGGCTAAAATGAGCATCCCACGTGGATGCAGGAAGAATCATGTTCCTGGCTGGACAGAAACGTGCCAAAACCTCTACCAGGCCTTCATTAACAACCCAACAGTACAGAATGCTGACAAGCTAATGGACGAATTAATGAAGTGCAAGCGCGAGAGATGGCATGAAGCAGTCTCCAGTGTAGATTTTACCCATTCTAGTCGCAAAGCCTGGTTAAGCCTGAACAAGCTCAGGGGCAGAAAGCCAAAACCCCAGCAAACCGAAGTCTCTGCGAACTCTATTACAGGGCAGCTTGTAGATAGTGGCAAACATAGCAATGTCGACAAGAAGTTTGGAAGATCTATCAACAACGAACTTAGCTGCCTTTTACGTCAAGAAGCCGAATCCCCCCACTTGATGAATGATTTCACATTTCAGGAGCTGCTGGAATCGCTGCGTCTTGTCAAATGCGGCAAGGCTCAAGGACCTGACCTCATCCCACCTGACATGCTGAAGAACCTCCCCGTGACCTTCCTTAAATGGCTTCTAACCTTCTTCAATTGGTGTAAAAACGAAAACAAAATTCCCAAAATCTGGAGACAAGCATTGGTAGTCGCAATCCCCAAACCGAACAAGCCTCTCAATGACCCCAAAAGCTACAGACCCATATCTCTCCTCTGCACTCCCTTCAAGCTTCTCGAAAGGCTGATTCTACAAAGGATTGACCCCATAGTAGATCCAAAGCTCCCGAAAACACAAGCCGGCTTTCGCCGAGAAAAATCTACTGTAGACCAGGTTGGTCTCCTCACTGGTAGAATCGAAAAAGCCTTCCAACGACAAGAAAAAACTGGACTGATACTCGTGGACCTCACCGCTACCTATGATACAGTCTGGCGGAAAGAGTGCTAAAGGGTGCCACCTCAAGCTGCTAAAGGTAATTTCAAACCCTGGCCTCGTGGCGTTCATAATGGAAACTTTGGCGCAACGTAGTTTCGTTCTAACCACTACTGATGGAAAGCGCAGCAGCAGGAAGTTCCTGAAAAATGGCGTCCCAAAAGGTTCCATTCTGTCCCGAATTTTGTTTAACATCTACATCCACGATATCCCTCCTACAATGTCCAACCAATATGGCTACGCTGATGATCTTGCGCTGTCCTATGCCCACAAGAAATGGGAACGAATTGAAGAAGTAATGTCTGAAGACTCTGCAATCCTGTGTAATTACTTCGAGAAATGGCGCCTGACCATTAGCTGGAAGAAGACAGTAGCCACAATGTTCCACCTGAACAATCGAGAAGCCTATCGCCAGATAAACATTTCAGCTGGCTCCACCAGAGTCAAAATCGACCCCAACCCCACCTACCTTGGTGTTGTACTTGATCGTTCCCTTACATTTGGCCCACACCTGAAGCAGTTGGCAGCAAAATGCAATTCCCGAGTTGCCCTTCTCCGAAAATTAGCAGGGACAACCTGGGGCGCTACCGCTCACACATTGCGCCTGTCCTCCTTGGCTTTAGTGTACAGCACCGCAGAGTACTGCTCAACTATATGGGGTCAGAGCGCACATGTGAAGAAATTAGACACCAAGTTGAACTCTGCCATGAGAATTGTCACCGGTTGCGTAAAATCAACGCCAACAGAGTGCCTCCCAGTGCTAAGCGGTATCATGCCTCCCTCCCTGCGGCGTGAACTGGCTGCCAAAAACCTAGCTAAGAAAGTTATGAGGGACCCTACTCATATCATGCATGAAATGCTAGGATACGAACATCGGTTGAGACTGCCATCACGACATCCCATCTACCACCACCTGCAGAACGCTACAGAAGACAGAAGTAAACCAATCGACAAATGGCGGCACACGTGGCGTGATTCAAGCTTCAAACTCAAGCACTTTATTGAGATGCCGGTCGTCGACCTCCCCATTGGAGCCCACCTGTCTAGACGAGCCTGGTGTCACTTGAACAGGCTACGTACGGGCTACGGCCGGTTCAAAGCCTGCCTCGAGAAATGGGGCTTCATTGATGACCCTACTTGCATCTGCGGTGAAGCTCCCCAAACTGCCGAGCACATACTGTCACAATGCAAAATCCTCAAACCCCCATCTGGAAAAGAAGGTGTTGTGAGGCTTGACCCTTCGACTGTTGAATGGCTGGAAAACGAGTTGCTGGACATTTGAGAAGACGACACACGAAAGAAGAAGGGAGAACTAGTCGGTCGTCCATGTAAAAGGGTCGTTTTCGTCACGAACAATTTATGATTTTTTTGCTCCACTAGCTGTATACATTCTCAATTTTGAACTTGCTAGGATCTCTGATAGGTTTTTGTAGAAGTTCCTTTTCTTGGTAGTTCGCAATCAGGCTCTGAATCGGATGGTGTTCACCTATTTAGATGTCTTTCAGAAGTTTTGGCTCCGCTTGTTTGGTTTTCGTAGGCTTTGTGTTACCTAAATGCGGACTTATCATTGTCATTGTAGAGCTGCTGACACTCCCATTGCTTTGAGTTTGTTCATCGTATTGTCTTCGTTGGTATTCGGCAATTAAGCGGTTTTGCTTCATCGAGCGATCTCAGTTGTTTCTCACCAAAGTCGTCCCTTGATTGGCAAGCTTATTTCTCCTTTTAAATTATCTCATCGCAAATGTAATCGTAAATTGGGTTTTTAGAAACTGCCAAAAATTGTTGATTTTTGATAACTAAATACAGATCTCAATGATGCTCAAAGTTTTTAAGCTTTACGATTAGACCCGTGCATGAGAT
>CAJXNF010000407.1 GCA_913056375.1 uncultured Pseudomonadota bacterium
GTAAGCGAAAAGTCCACCCGCCGTGGTAGTCAGTAAAGCTGCTACATTCCAGCTGGGAATTGCTCGGCCAACGTACCAAATTGAGGCTAACACTAACCCAAAGAATAATGACCAAATTTCCACAGGATAATTAGCCAGCAGAAAGTGCATCAAGCGAGCAGTTGACAAAATAGCGACAACAATCCCACCGAAGAGGACAATTAGAAATTTCAGATGAATTTCAACGAGAGCCTCTTTAAATTTACCTCTTAAACCTAGCCAGATTGAACTCAAATTAATGGAGGAAATAGCTGAGAGGAGATGATGGTAAATGCCAGTAATGAAAGCGATCGTGCCACCAGAGACTCCAGGGATGATGTCTGCAGTCCCCATCGCGAGTCCCTTCCCAAAGAGAGTGAGAGCCTCTCTCATTGATTTTGGACCAGGCGCATTGTTCCATGCCTGTGCCCAGGTCAACTCCACTTCAGATTCAGTTTTGGGTTCTGGCATTAGGTCAAACGAGGAGTTGCGACTGTGGTACCTGATAGAAATGATCCTGATAGTTTTTCTTCAGCATCGAGTAGATTTCATCAGCAAAGGTAGGATCCTGCATTTGTTGTCGCAGTTGCCGGCAGAAGGGACGTAATTGAAGGGGGGAATCAATCGATTTACGAAGAAATTGATTGGTCAATACTTGAAGTTCCCAAAGGAACGATTCTGGTTCCATCTCCAACAGTAGAAGATCTCCCTGAAATTCCTCAAAGAGTTGCTGACTGAAAATATCGACCAGGCTGAAGAAATCTTCACCAAGTACATGAAGCGATGAAACTTCCTTAGCCTGAACTCTTTGAGAGAGATTCTGAAAAAATGTGGGATATTCTGTAGCAGATAAATCTGGCATGGAAGATTTTGATGTAATTTGATCTAAGTTTAACTGCCAATGAAAATAAAATCTGCAAAGACTATGACAATAATTTTAAATTCCTTCAGTATTCAAGATTTTCAGAAATTGTAGTTGAAAACAAGATTTGGCTGATTCTTATCTAAGTTCCACTGAAACTGCCAGTTGCTGACAAAACCTTTGATTTCTCCCTCAGCTTTAATTGCACTCACTAGATTTCTCGCTTGGATGTACTGATATCCACTGTATCCAAAAGCAGCACCCACGATCCAAGGAAGCAATTGACCAACTCCCTCTGATTGTTGTGCCAATTCCAAACGCCCACTCAGAAGAAGTAGTGTTCCTGCTCCAGTCCCAACTGTAGCTATCATCCATCGCTCTTCCTCCGCCGAAGCAATTTGCAAGCGTTGAAGCCATAAATCTCTGTCCGTGATTACTAATTCAGGCTGAAGTGGAAATTCCTCTTGAGGAGGCTCTAATCTTTTCTGTGTATCTAACTCACGCCTTGTGTCTGAAATCAACTTAATCTGCTTACTGACGTCTAGATAAGTCTTTACGAAATCACCCTCCCGAACTGGCTCAATTTGTTGGACAATTATCGCATTTGCCCGGCCCTGACTAATCCGATGAATACGTGCAATCGCAATATTGGTTTCTTTGGGCACCTCTGAATCTCCAGAGCTCAATAGGTCTGCTTCTCGGCGAAAAATCACCAATTGGGCTCCCATCTCCAAACCATGCTCCACCCCTAAATCTACGACAATACTGCTGTTCGTAAGGCTCGTCACATATCCCTGCAACTCTGTATTCTTTGAGAGTCGCTGGGCAAGCATGAAAAATTCTTCATGCATCTGGGAGTCAGTAAATAATATCTGATCGGTGTAATCTGTCACATTAGTCAACACATCAACCAATCGAACATCCATCTGAAAACCTTGAGCCTCTCCATCAACTCCTAAGACCGAGGTGTTTCTGATGGATCCTACGAGAACTTTGTCGGCTCGGAACAGCTTTCCAACCAAAACTCCACAGGCAATATCATTACAATCTGCAAGACTTGGATCTCTCTCACGAATTTGAGCGTTCCATTCAGATGGGCCAACTACTGTAAAGTGATTTGTGTTGAAGATACTTAATTGTAGAGCCTTACTAACTTCACCTGCTGCCGTTTCGGTCATCCCATAAGGTGCCAAAGTCAGCATCAAAACTTTCATTCGACCGTCGTCACTGAAACCACTCATCACATCAGATTCCAGATTGAACAAGTCTTCTTGGAAAAAGTTTGATTGTGAAAGGGCATGGCTCACAGAGCCGAGAACTAAACTGATAATAAGGATGGTTCGGACAAGATTCATTCGGAGAAATCCAACTGACGGAGATCGGCTACACTGATTTCCAGTTCACCAAAAGGGGTTTCTGCATACACGTTTGACTGGTTCTCTAGAGACAGGTCCAATTGTTGTCCTGAGTTCAGCGTCACTGTCGCAACTGTATAGGAAGAGGTTCCTGTGTTTGCTGGTCTAAAATCGACTTGGCTTATTTTTGCGAAAGGAACGTTTACTGTGGCCTCACCGTATTTCCCTCTAAAATGGACTTTACCCTCCCAAGTTAAGCGAGAGGACTCGGTCTGCATCCCCGTTCGATCAGTGATACCGACAACAAAGTTTTTTTCAGGGAGAGGCAGCCCACCAGTGAGATTTTCATCTCCTCCACCCATACCGCCCAAGAATAAAGCGATTGTGAATGCGAAGATTAGTCGACGAATTATTTTTGGGCAGCGATTCCAAATGCCATTCATGGTGGGAATTCCTTGTGGCAAACTGGTTGTGAGTTGATAGATTGGGCTCAAAGCTTTGCAGCAAACAAGCCATCCTTTGAGCTTGCACTAATTGGCAGATGGCCTCAGTATAAGAGGCTTGACTTTTAAACAGCTCAGGCATGGATTTTTCAGCATGATTTCATGCAAAAAGCATGAGCACACATTTCTAAGCATCTTCACCAATGTCCAAGCAAAACAATTCTCCTCAACTATCACCAGACGATTTAAATCTTAACAAGCCAGATCGTTTTCAACAATTCATGTTTCTTATGGCTGATCGAGTCTATCGACAACGCCAAAGATACATTGCAGGAGGACTAGCCGTCGTGGCAGTTGGTATTGGAGTTTGGTATTGGCAGGAGCAACAACGCCTACAGAGGGAGACCGAAGCCAATCTATTCTACGCTTCTCAGCAAGCAGCGGTAAAAGCTGGACAGGTGTTATCCCCCGCTGAACAGGCTGCACTGTTGAGGGATTTGGAAGCCTGTCAGTCTCCAAGAACTTGTCCTCATGGTCGACCCACCATGATCCATCTTTCTGTAGATCTGTTAGAAAGGCAGTTTGGGCGTAAAGGCGTGATC
>CAJXNF010000408.1 GCA_913056375.1 uncultured Pseudomonadota bacterium
GTGCCGAGAGACGAGACACTACGCCAAAAAGGGTTGATCTGTTACTCATTTAGCAGAATTTGTCGAGGATGAGCCACTCGCCAAGTGAAGCCATCCCAATCTGAGCTAATCAAGATCGAATTAAATCCCATTACGAATAAATCAATTTTGAGGAGAACCCATTGAGTGAAAACCGACAGATTGTTTCAACCGCAACCCGACAGGGTGAGCTGATTTTATCGATCGTTCAAAACGAAATACCCACACCAAGTGATAACGAAGTGATTGTGAAGATGGAGGCCGCCCCCATTAATCCCTCAGACATGTTTCCCTTGTTGGCTTTTGCTGATTATTCACAGGGCAAGCTGATGCTGGACGATCAACAGCAAAAGATGGTGGCACCGATCTCGGAGCAATTTCTGGACGCCATCCGCTCTCGACTTGACCAAACTCTGCCTGTTGGCAATGAGGGAGCAGGTCGGGTTGTGACGGCTGGTGCCAATGCCAAACACTTGGAAGGAAAACTCGTCTCGCTCGTATCTGGTCAGTGCTATCAGCAATTTGTCAAGGTGCCTGCAGCGATGTGCCTGGTCCACAAAGAGGACACTACGGCAGAAGAGGCGGCTTCCTCTTTCGTAAACCCAATCACCGCCTTGTGCTTTATTGAAACGCTGAAAAAAGAAGGTCACAAAGCGATGGTGCATACCGCTGCGGCTTCCAATCTAGGCCAAATGCTCTTGAAGCTCTGCCTACAGGAAAACATTGATCTGATCTGTGTTGTTCGCTCAGTAGAACAGGCACAACTTCTACAAACATTGGGAGCAAAATATATTATCAATTCGACGGACGACGACTTCAAAGAGCAGTTAGTGGAGGCAATGGCAGAAACGGGAGCCACCCTAGCTTTCGATGCGATTGGTGGTGGTCGAATGGCGGACACCCTGCTTTCCTCGATGGAACATGCCTTGAGCCGCAACGCCTCTGGCCTGAACACCTATGGTGCTGAACAACACAAGCAGGTTTATATCTACGGAAGGCTCGCGCGTGGTCCCATTACCCTGGGACAAAACTATGGCATGTATTGGGGAGTTGGGGGCTGGCTCGTGATGCCGGTTCTGAAGAAATTGGGCCCAAAGCGCGCTGCAGAGCTGCAAGCTCGAGTGGTCAATGAGATCAAGACCACATTTGCCAGCCACATTACCGATGAGTTGAGTTTGCTTGAAGCAATCGATCCAGCGAACATCGCTCGCTACTTTCCCAAAAAAACGGGAGAGAAGTATCTGATCAAACCCCAGCAGGGACTGTAACAGATTCCAATTTGCTGCTTCTCACTGCTGGCAGGTGTGAATGAATTGATCTGGCAGTCGGCATGGCGGGAGGACGCAGAAGGCCAGATTAATAGCTAAAAACCAGCAGAGCAATTCAGGGCAACTACTCTCTCAGCGGCTAAGCATGATCCTGTTGCTCAAGATTCTATTAGATCTGGGGCACTTCCAGGACTGTTTCCAATAGGCCCAGGCCAGCTAGAATAGCAATGATCA
This sequence comes from uncultured Pseudomonadota bacterium, assembly GCA_913056375.1. Lineage (GTDB taxonomy): Bacteria > SAR324 > SAR324 > SAR324 > NAC60-12 > JCVI-SCAAA005. Next base: position 1,521 of record CAJXNF010000408.1, read on the forward strand.
AGAAAAGCCAAATGAACAGGTTTTTTCCATCATTCATGGCAAGCTTATCAATTTGGAGGATTTGTTAATCTTAGGGAAGTCTCTGTAGAGACCTCCCAACGAAGATTCCCAATGAAGTGCGGGAAGTAAAAAGATGAGAAAACTTCCCGCATTTGGAGCTCACGAACCAGTTTTGTGAGAGGATCAGTGAGCAAGAGACCCTTTGAACAGCTTTGCCACTGTATTCAGAGCGTATCGCTTGGAGCCTCAGAAAAGGATTTATAGGGTTGCTAATTCTAAATTTCAAGTAATGTTTGAATATATACACTCCATGGTTTACTGCGGAGAGGAATTTATGTGTTCAAAATATTTTTATCATCTTCAACAGAAATATCGTTTCACATCACCAATCCTAGTGAAGCTTCGTGAAAGACTGACTCGGCAAACACTAGCGTGAATTTCTGTATGATCTTGTCTTAGTTTCGGCTGGGAGCAAGCTGTTGTAGCAGGAATTCAAATGGCATGGGTGCATCAAGTTCAATCACTTTTGCCTGAAGTTCAGGATACTGCTCGAAGTACCCACGAAGTTCTCGGCGTTTAGCTAAGAAGTTCTGGAGCATGTACAAAAGAATCGAATCCTTGCTGAAGAAACTCTGTCGCAGAGATTCTCGATTTCCTGAGAAAATCACTTCCCTGGTCCACGCTCTCCGAATCGTTCGCCCAAGCAGCTGGATAAAGACACGAACAAAGGGATAATTCAGCCAAATGATATGTGTGGCTCTTTGCCAAATCAGCATTTTGGCTGAGGCCCCATGCCCGTCAATTACCCAACGATCCTCAGCAATTGCGGCTGCTACCAGCTCACAAAATTCCTCTGATTTGCGCAGCGTCCAGTTCTCCTGCCAATACATTTCATCGATTTTGAAGTATTGGATTGCGTAATGCTCGCTCAATTGCTGGGCGAGTGTACTTTTGCCACAACCACTGATCCCAATGATCGCAATGCGCAAGGCTGGCATCAATCTTCTTGTCCGAGCTGATTCATGAGCGCCCCAAAGCGACTGGGTGTATGCTGGATAGATCCCAAGCTAGAGATCCGGCTGGCTCAATTTCTGCTGCTGTTATCTGATGACAACCATAGGTCGCTTCCATTCTTCATTCCTTTGGGGGTTTTCAGATGACATGGCAGAATCGTTTTTCAGGAGTTTTCCGGACTAAGAACTCCAGTGGTTCCGGCAATACAATCGAACCAACCGAACAAGAAAATTATCGACTGATTCTCTTGGGCATGCAGAAGGTGCATGGACACCTCTTTCAGTTGAGCGAACCAAAAAAGTCTAATTGAAGGAATGGGACATGGAGTCCCTTGATTGATGCTTTGAAATAGGGGTTTTCAAGAATTTCTGTGTTCGTCAAATTCCTTTATCAACTCCTTCACTTCGACGAGCTTGCGTTCCAACTCTTCCCGCTTGTGCCAATCCCTCCTTTGTTCTGCAGCAAGCATTTCACTCTTGAGTTCCAACATACGATCCAGCAAATCAAAGCGATCCACGAACAGTTACTCCCTTGCTACCAGCTAATGTGGTCGTTATTTCGCCCAAAAATGGTTTCCACAGGTTCTTCTCTTTTGTTTGAGATGATTGATCAAGCTAAGTAAGCTCGAAAAATGGACGGCCTCAGACGGCAAAAGTTATTCAACTGTCCGGACAGCTGGAACAAAGAAGGCGATACCCGATAATTGAACACCCGATAGAGGTGGTACTGTTCGCGATT
>CAJXNF010000409.1 GCA_913056375.1 uncultured Pseudomonadota bacterium
CCTTGACAAGCTGAAAGCAGAACTCAAGAAAGCAAAAGAGACGTCGCTCCCGTTTGGCATCAGGTTTGGTATCAGCCTGGAGATCATCATCGCGGCAGCAGCCCTGTTAGCGAGTGTCGTTTCGATCGTGCTGTCCCGGGTTCAGATTTCGAAGCTCGACAATGACTTCAGACGCTTCAATGGAATTTTCCGTAAATTTGAGCAGCAAATCAGATTGAAATTTGGTGGGATTGAAACAGAACAGCAGAGACTTACAGCACAATTGAAAGCTGATGTTCAATTGGTGCAGAAAAAGCAGGATATTTTTGAAGCCGCCTCTGCGTTCAAGAACCAGCCGTCGCCAATTCAGGCACCACCATCCAGTTCACCACCCCCAACAGCGATGGCCACTAAAGCTCCTGAGAATCGACCACCATCACTCACGGTTGCAGGCCTGGTCCGAGCTATCAACACTGGGGACCGTCAGGTTTTGCGAGAGGCCACAACAGCAGAACTCAACATCACGAGTACTTCAGAAAACGCCATCGCGATGGGAATGAGCGAAGCCACCGAGCTGGAAGAAGTGTCTGCCGGTGGCAGCTACCTGTTGGTCTCTCTGGAGGGGAGAACTCTTCTGTTTCCAACCGATCGCACGATACGCGGTTTCTCAACGACACAGCCCAACAAAGGTCTGTACAACTATGAACAGCAGAGCGTTGCAAAAGCAGAAATCATTGAACCTGCCATGCTGGAGAAAAGTGGTGCAGTATGGCGTGTCATTCAGAAGGGGAGAGTCGCCATTCCATGACCGTATCAGCAGCGATGCAGGCAAGGCTCGACAAGATCGAAGCGCATCTCAACGAGCACAACCTGAGGTTTGAGAAGCGCTATGGCTTTTATCCAGTTCTGAAAAGCAACAGCAACGACAGCGTGAAACCTCTGCCCACGCGAAGGGCAACGGGGTCAGGCTTTTCGTGGATTGCCTTCTTTTTTTCTTTCGCAGTTTGTACACAAATACGTGAATTTAGTTTTTTGCATTTCAAGCTTCTATCTATATTGTTACAGCATGGATTCATGTCATCACTGGCAAAGACTTTGCAACTGGTGTAGGGCTTGGTATAGGAATTGTCTACAGTTATTGGTTTCCATATCTAAGGCATCAGGCAGTCAAAGATAATCGACAAGAATATGCTGTTTTTCAGTCAATCATATTTGGTCCATTTCTATCGTTTGCTTCCATTGTCCCTTCAATAGTTATAGAATCTGTCTTTATTAATAATTAATTCCAAAAATCTGTTGTTTCAATTTATAAGTTGCATAATCTGAAGTTGTTTTAGTTGCAATTAAATTTATCCACTTGAATCCACTGTTGCCCGTCAAGTTGCATTGGCACAAGAACGGTAGACAATGTAGACTTAAGTCTTACTGTATGCCTCTTTAATACGGGGCCATTCTCTTTATTGAGGAATCCAAAAACTATTGATGGGTTCTTGCATTTCTTGGAATGTGCAATAAAGGCTTTGAACTGATTGTCGGGACTATTGTCAAACCATTGTGCACCATATTCAGGAGTCTCCCAATACTCTAATTTCCCCGGCTGATCCAAGAATTTGATTTTTTTCTGTGCCTGAATGATCTTATTGTTTACTAAACCTTGATCAACATCACTATATTCCCGGTACTTGCCCCTTTTTAATGTCTTAAGAGCATATATAGCAGATTCGTGCTCGGCTTTAAGGACTGCATCGCTGGCATTCTTCAGGGTTGTTTCATAATAATCTCTTTCACTAGCATTCATATAGCGCCGCACCTTCGGAGTTATGGTCTCAGGCTTGTTTACTGGTTCTTCAGTTTCTGAAAGAGGTTTTACTTTATCTTTCTGAGATTCAACTAATACTCCGATCAATACCGGAACCCCAATGATTAGTGTCAAAAAGAGATTTGTTATAAATGCATTGCTCTCCGGATATTTTGCTGAATTGTTATCTTTGGCCTCAGATTTCTCCGGCCGTTTAAATGAATTGGTCAGGGAGTCTTTGGCGGTGTTGTGATCATCGAGTTCCCCCAAAAGCCTCTCGGCCTCTTCAGCAGTTCTTTTAACTTGATCAAAATATTCATCGGATTTAAAACTTTTTGTCATTTGTCTATTGTTGGTGTTTGTTCAAAGGCCTCCAATTTTTGTTCAAGACGAAGCAAACGGCTCTCAATGCTGCGTTGCAGGGGATCAGATTGGATGCCGATTTCCCCTTTCTGCTTCAAATACCAACGGCGACCATGTTCGATCACTGTGGCTGTACCCGCTCTTAACAGCTCAACCTCAGCCGGCAGAACGCCATCAACGGCAATCTCAAACAATCGTCCCAGTCCTTCCACCTGTTTTTGGCGCTGAAGCATGCCAGGCCTTGGAACAAGTACCCATTCACCGTCTTGGGTTTCGATTACCCATGTTGTTCCCTGGGCGAAGACTTCCAACTCAATCTCTGAGATCTCACCACTGAGCGTTTTACCGCTGATGCTGCATGGACGCGCAAAGGGCTGAAGTAGAGCAGGGGAGTTTCTGTAGACGTCCAATAAACCTCCCAAGGGCATGTTGAGGGTTGGAATGCGGAGCCGCTGATCGTCGTCTTTAACAGGAAGCTCCTTGTTGGTCTGGTTTCCGGCAGACGACAAGAGCTGCTCGTCGATAGCATTATCAACAGCTAGCTTGACCTCATCGAGTTGCTCTCGGATGGTTCGAATGTCAGCGTAGACAGACTCAAATGTATTGGAAATTCCCTGATTGGATTCAACGAATCGATCACTGAGATCGCGGACACTTCGGAGCAGAAACTTGACGGATTCAATAAGCTTGTCGGCTTCCATGGTGATCGTTCTGTTTCGATTGTGTTTGCTCGAGAGCATTTTCAGCTTCCTTCATCAGGTTATCCAATTCATCAATGGAAGTCTTATCCAAAGTGGTGGATGGAGATGCCTGTGATGGAGATGATGCCGATTTGTTTACCACTCTAGGTGTGATTTTAGCCGAACGGGTTGGTAATGCTTGATCGTTTTTCTGCTGGTTGGCTTTTTCAGCTTCATCATGGATCAGGAAGATGTCAAGAAACTGAGCAATCCCACAAAAGCCAAACGTGAATAGCATCGCCAGACCCAGCCCTGTTTGGCCGAGATAAAGCCTTTGCATGCCACATATACCAACAAGACACATAAACCACATGGCATATGCCAAGGGAGTTTCTTTCTTCTCTTGCTGAGCCGACAATGGATCAAGCTATTGAGACGCAGATAAATCATA
>CAJXNF010000410.1 GCA_913056375.1 uncultured Pseudomonadota bacterium
AGCCCACCACTTTTCGTGTTGGGCTCCTACCTTCCAGATCCACGAAATTTTCTGAACTATGGAATTTGCCTCCATTTTTTGGTGGACAACCCTCTGGCTCCTATTTTGGGGGATTGTCGGTAGTATCGGAACTCGTCGGATCTATCTGAGTAAAGATCTCGATACTTCGAATGCAGTGCTGATGGGTTCCTTGATTGGAGCATCTCTAGGTCCCATAGGTCTGCTTTTTCTCTGGCTTAGAACTCCGGAGGCCAGCAAGAAACTGATTATTCTGCCCTCCCTGCTGACCGTTGGTATTCTGATGACTGCCTTCGCTCTTGCTGATCCAGAAAATAACTGTGTTTCCAATAGCTCCTTTGTTCTGTCCCAAATCACAAATGGACTCATTATTGGGATCATTTATGGTCTGATGGCACTTGGACTCACCTTGATTTTCTCAATTCTGGGAGTTGTCAGTTTCTCTCACGGCGAATTCTACATGATTGGAGGAATGATCACCTACTACGTCACAGTAGTTTGGTTTCCGGGCATTTCCCCGATCGTAGGGATTTTGATCGCATGCTTAGCTACCTTTATTCTGGGTGCATTGTTCGAACGCTTGTTTCTGACACCGATGTACGATGGTCGCATCGAGCGACCTGTTGAATATGGAATCCTGGTCACATTTGGACTGGCCTTCACGTTAATGTATTTTGTTCAAGCTGTAGCGGGTTCAAATCCAGTCAAGGCCAAACGCTTTTTTGATTTTCCTAGAATCCGATTTCCTTCAAAAGAAGATCCCTGGCTGATCAAGACCAGCCGAGGAAACATGGAGTTGTTTGACACCATTTCAATCTCTAATCCTCGCTTCATCGCAGCAGTCATCTCTATTTTAGTTTTGTTAGGCTTATTGTTCTTTCTTTATAGAACATGGACTGGCAAAGCGCTCAGAGCAGTTAGCCAGGATCGGGAGGCAGCAGCAATTGCGGGAATCAATCCTCATCGAATGAACATGTTGGCCTTCGCGATGGGTGGGATGATTGCTGCCCTGTCTGGAGCGACACTGGTGCAAGCTTTCTCCTGGTTGCCGCATGTAGGCTTAATTCCGGCGATGCGCTCCTTTGTGATCGTAGTGCTTGGCGGTTTGGGTTCATTACCTGGAGCCTTTTTCGGTGGGATCATCATTGGTCTGGTGGAAGCTGCTGGAACGGGATGCGTGCCCGACCCTCAAAAGGCCTCGTCCTACATTCCAGCCTACGGAATGATTGTTCTGACTCTCACCTTACTCTTACGGCCAACAGGCCTGATGGGTCGTCGTTTCGCCAGTGGAACCCACGGTAAGCTATGACTAGAATCCAAGTCCTCTGGCTAATCTGTTTCGGAATTGTAGGATTCTTCCTGGCCTTCCCCTTCATCTATGGTGGTCGTGATTACGACTACATCATGCACATTTGCATCACAGGTTTCTTTTACGCAATCTTAGCCTCAAGCTGGTCGATGCTTGCTGGATATGGGGGACAGTTTTCCTTTGGTCACATGGGATTCATGGGTTTGGGGGCGTATGGAACAGCTCTCTTTAGTCACTACTTTTATCTCTCGCCAGAACCGACAGGACTCTGTACCGAATTCGCTTTTGGAGATCAGTATTTCATCATCAAGAATCCGGTTGGGGTCACATCCAGTACACTAACTCAAGACTGCCTGACCAAAGCGTTGGAAAATTGGAATGGTAGTGTGGAAGTCACCCCCATGCCAATCGTTTTGGGAATTCTAATTGGAGCCTCGTTGGGGGCCCTTTTCGGATTTTTGATTGGAATGCTGGTACTTCGTCTTCGAGCAGCATACCTGGCCTTATTCACCCTTGGCTTCTCTGAAATCCTCCGGGCTACGATCAGCGCTGAAATTGACATTACCCGTGGGCAAGCGGGTATCGAGCTTCCACATTTGTTTGAGAATGGGGTGGTTTTGTTTGGATATGAATTTACCAAGACCGACAAAATTCCTCCCTACTTTGTCATGTTTTTCTTGCTGCTTGCTTGTCTAGCCATCTTGGCCTGGCTGGCACAATCAAGATTTGGACTCTTCATTCGAGCTTTGCGAGAGGATGAAGATGCGGCAGCTGCGTTGGGAATCAATATTGTTCGCTACAAAGTCCTTGTCTTCGTGATCACCTGCACGATGGCGGCTTTAGCAGGAGCGGTTCAAGCCCACTACATTGGAATCATCACTCCCAACAATCTAATGATTATGCAGATGAGCCTCGTCGTGGCAATGGCAGTCATTGGAGGTTTGGAAAACTTTGCAGCCGCAGCGGTTGGAGCGATCATCATCGAGTTCATTCTGGAAATGCTTCGGAATAGCTTCGTGATTGGTGGTGTTGAGGTGGATATGACGATCTGGCGTCTTGTTTTCTTCGGAGTATTGCTGATGGTAACCCTACGGTTCTACAGGAATGGATTGATCACCCCAATCATCGAATACTTCACACGGGCGCATGTTGCAGCGGAGACGGTCGCCAAACGCACCAGTGAATCCTCAAGTAATTCAACAGCCTGACCATGGAACTCTCCGTCCGCAACCTGAACAAGCGCTTTGGTGGGAACCATGTACTCAAAGGCCTCTCCTTTGAGGTTAGGGGTCCAGAGTTGATTGGCCTGATTGGACCAAATGGAGCTGGCAAAACCACGCTGACCAACATTCTTGATGGGGCAATCACTCCGAATAGCGGCACAGTCTACCTGAACGGTAAAAGGATCGACCAACTGCCTCCTTTTGAAGTAGCCCGGGCGGGGCTGGGTCGGACTTTTCAGGTGACTCGCTCCTTCCGCAGAATGACCGTGCTGGAGAATCTGTTTGTTCCTGCTTTGGCAAAGGATCTTACGGTCAGTAAGGAGCAGGTGCTTCCCAAAGCGATGGAAGTTCTCGAATTTTTGACGATTGATCACTTGCGGAACGAGTACGCTCAAGCTCTCTCAGGAGGACAGCAAAAATTGCTTGAACTTGGCAGATTGCTGATGCTTGATCCAGATATCATCATTTTGGATGAGCCCTTTGCGGGAGTTCATCCAAAGTTGATGGAGATCATCTATGGATACATTCGACGGGTCAATGATGCTGGAAAGGCGATCATTCTGATCAGCCATCAAATGGAATCGATCTTCACCCTTTGTGGTAGGCTACTAGTACTGAATTTTGGGGAACTGATTGCCGATGGACTTCCTGCTGATGTGAAAAAAGACCCTGCGGTGATTGAGGCCTACTTGGGGAGTGATGAAGAGGAGCA
>CAJXNF010000411.1 GCA_913056375.1 uncultured Pseudomonadota bacterium
GTCTCTGAATCTACGTGAATTATCTGTCAAAACAGCCAACTCTGCTCTTCCTGATCTGACCTTAAGAGGCTTGGCCAGTGGAGGTTTGTCGTTAGCAGTTCAGGACCAGCGCCTCAATCTGGGGGCACTTCAATTCCAAGATTTGAAGATTCCTGGGGATTCTTTGACATCGCCAAGTCTGGATCTGGAACAGTTGACAGCCCTGGGGCTAGATTTGTCATGGGCCAAACAGCAGGCGAAGTTAGCAAAACTGGATCTACAGCAGTTTCAGATAACCCCTTCAGATGCAATTCAACCAGAGCTCAAGCTATCCAAAGTTATAGCTTTGGAATGGGATCTTGATTGGCTCAAAAAGGATCTTCTTCTCGAAAGTGTATCTGTAGATAAGGGCTGGATTGAACTCGCCTCGTTGCCTGATGGTCGCTTCAATTGGGAACGATGGCTACCAACTGCAACCAAACAAGATGGAACGACCGATTCTAGTGATGAGACTCCATGGCAAGTGGAACTCACCAAACTAGAGGCAACCCTAGATCGCTTGAGTTGGCAAGATCTACTGACTCCAACGCCACCGTTGGTGATTAGCAACGGATCACTGCAGGTCAAAAACCTGAATACTGATCGGCAGTGGATCGAGAATTTTACTCTACAGGGAAAGCTGGATGAGACCGGACAGGGATCTGTTACCGGTTCCATTCGCTTTGACAAGGACCTGAGTCTCGATGTCGATCTAGTAGATTTTGATCTACTAACCTGGCAACCCTACTGGATTGAATATGTGCCACTGAAAGCTACACAAGCTCTTGGCACCCTTCAGGGGCGATTTTACTACAAATTTGATCCTGTAGGAGAGTGGCTGCGGTTTGATGGTCTTGCTCGTATTCGAGATGCAAGGTTGATTTCAAAGGAAACTGGTCAAACCATGGGTCAGTGGGATGTGCTTGAAACCGAGAATGGACTGTTAGAGTTCGATCCTTTTGTCTTGGACCTAGGATCGATGCGATTGACAGATTTTGAATTGCCAATCCGGAGGCAAATTGATGGAGAGTTTGAATGGATGACACTCTTTGAGAGTGAGGAGGATGAGGAAGATTCTAATCTGGAGCCAGGCCCTGTTTTCCTGAAAAAACTATCTCTGGAGAAAGGAAATCTTAGCTGGGATGATGCAAGTAATTCCAAGCCGGTTCTGATCACACTGCAAAACCTCAAAGGAGATATTCAAAACATTCTGGGATTAAATGTTCCTTTGGAACTGGATTTAAAAGGACGTTGGGAAGGAGTCGCTCCCCTCGAGGCGAAGCTTGCGCTTGATTGGCACCGGGATTCTTGGGGCATCAATGGTAAGCTGTATTCACAAGATTTCGATCTTCTTTGGGTTAATCCATACGCAGAGCGCTATCTTGGCTATCGTTTTGACCGAGGAAGTGTGGACTTATCTGTTGATTACAAAACGGCTGGAGATGAAATTGAGGTTGAGAACAATATCCTCATTCAAAGACTTGTGCTTGGACCTGAGACTCCGGGACCAGACACCCTGGACCTTCCAGTTGAGTTAGCAGTCGGATTACTTCGAGACCCGCAAGGCACCATTGATCTTTCTGTACCTGTTAGCGGGAACCTTGAAGATCCAGAGTTCGGGCTCTGGGATGCTACACTAACCGTTTTTGTTACTCTGATCAGTAAGGCTGTTACCGCCCCATTCACGCTAATTGCTGATGCTGTTTTTGATGGGGATTTGGACGAGAACACCCAGATCATCCGGTTCCGACCAGGAAGTCTGGAAATCCCAGCTGCAGAAAAAACAAAACTGGATCAATTGAGGGATGTGTTGAAGGAACGACCCCAGCTGAAAATGGAATTGGTAACACTATTACGTCGTGAAACAGAGATCGCAGCCTTACGAGAGCAGGAACTGGATCGACAAATTCACCGTGAGAAAATTGCAGAACTCATTCGTTTGAATGTCGAAGATTCGATCTCAGCACAGATGACACTTACTGCAGATGAGCAGCAAAACTACTTAAATCAAATGTTTCAACGAACCTACGGTAGCCCGCAAGGTCTCAGTGAAGAAGAGGTTCGGTTGAAGCTACTTGATGAGATTCATATCGAGGATCGGGACTTGGAAGAGCTAGCAGAACAGCGGGCTTACAATATTCGAAATCTGTTGCTTGAGGAAGGGTTACTGGCAGCTGAACAGATCAAGTTGAATCCAGTTTTCGAAACAACCACATCACGCTTTCAATCCAGTAGAGTGGAGTTGAGGTTCACCCGCTGAAAACAAAATTACTGTGAAGAACTTTCCGGGTAAAGGCGTTGAGTATATTGCTGCAGTTGACTAGCACTGTTGGGAATGGGCTGATCCCACAGACGAAGTACTCTGCGGGCGAGACGGATCATATCCTGGCCAGCATTGCTGGTAGAAGCGAAAGACATCAATGATCTACCCTGCCTCAGTGAATTGAGCACAGCAAGATCTTCCGGGATATAGCCAATAAACTCTACAGTCAAATCCAGTTGGTGACTCAGGTTTTTTTCCAACTCGGGAATAATCGAAAGATCATCTGGTCCCAATCCACGGTTGAAGACCAATCGAGGTCTGAATTGATGCCAGCTGCTCAAAACTTTTTCTGCAATCTCGGGATCCAAGGAACTCAGCAAGGTTTGTAGCAAACTAGGTTGGTTACTTTTCAATTCTAGTGGAGAGGTATAAAGAGTCTGTAGCTTGCGGTGGATCGAACGATCTTGCGGTAGGGCGTGTTCGATCACCCGGAAAGCCAAATTCTTCAGGAAGTTCATCAAGTTTTGCAGTGAAGTGATTTCTGGAGTGGTGACCAGCAAACCCTTGTGTGCAATTCGAAAGAAATCCAAAGTACTAAACGAACTGCCTGCTCCTAGATCCAGAATTACATATTCTGCAGGGAGTGCTCGGATCTGTTGAACCAACCGTCGCTGCTGAGCCACGTTCAATTGTGCAAGGAAGGGATTCCCCTCATCTCCAGCTAGCAAGTGCAGATTTCGGTGCGGAGTACGAGCCAGATATGATTCTAGTGGGGCTTGGTCCGTTGAGCGTAAGAAACGTGCCAGGCCTGGGGGCGTACCTCCGCTGAGTCCGAGGCAACTGTGAAGATTAGCTGCGCCAAGATCCAAGTCAATTCCGATTGTCTTGTGACCCAGTCTTGCCAGCACAATAGCCAGGTTTGCGGCAATCAGGCTTTTGCCCACTCCTCCCTTGCCCCCCGCAATCGGAATAATTGTGG
>CAJXNF010000412.1 GCA_913056375.1 uncultured Pseudomonadota bacterium
AGCTTCAAATGTTGCGCTAAAGGCCGATCCAATCAGGGATTGCAGACAGGCCTTGACTGTCTGGCCCATACCAGCTTCAGATCCTACCCGGTGTATCGTTTTGCTGACAGCTTCCATTACCGGAGCAAATTGATTCAATGAATCTTCTGAACCTGCGGCCATCATAGTCAAGGTCCCGCTCTGTGCCCCAGGGAATCCTCCACTGACAGGAGAATCAATCAAGTGGATTTTGCTCCCTTCCAGTTGCCTTGCTACTGCACGAATTTCAGAAGCCTTGATGGTGGCTGTAACAATGATCCCTGAGCTCGGTTTCAAGGAATGAATCAGACCTCGTTCTCCAAAGATCACATCTTCCACCTGCCCACCGTTCATCACCATGATGAAGACTGCATCCACTGAAGAACCCATTTCATGGGGATCAGCGACGGCATATCCACCAAGCGCTTTAAAAGCTTCCAAACGCTGGACGCTCAGATCATAGCCAAAGGTTTGGAAACCCTTCTGGATTAAGTTCTTGGCCATCCCGCTGCCCATGTCACCCAAGCCGATCAGACCAACCTTTTGTTTGTTTGCCATCAAATGCCAATTAACTGAAAAATTGAGAGGGAGATATCTAGAAAGTGTCGAACCATACCCTGCAACCGGTTGCATGTCAACAGTTTGACTTGCGAAAGAAGAGAAATATGATGGAGAAAAAATTTTGCCCCAAATCTAAGGACAGATGTCTTCAAAGTCTAGGGTTCCTACAATTTCAGAAATTGCTAAACGTGCTGGTGTCGCCCGCTCAAGTGTTTCCAGAGCGTTCACCCGGCCTGAACTCTTAAGCGCAACGACTGTTTTACGAATCAAAAGAGTCGCGGAGGAACTAGGCTACGTTCCAAATTCCAGCGCAAGAGCGTTGAGTACAGGAAAAACAGGGAACATTGCTTTCTTGGTGCCGGATGTGGCAAACCCGTATTTTCCACCGATGATTCGATCCGCACAATTAGCAGCAGAAAATTTGGATTACTGCGTATTCTTGGCTGATTTTGAAGAAAGCGGAGTGAAGGAAGAAAAACTGATCGAAAGATTTGCCGGAAAAGTGGAGGGGGTCATTCTAATTTCCTCGCGAATGCCAGAAGAAAGATTACAAGGGTTGGCAGATAAAATCCCGATAGTTCTGGTAAACCGTGATGTTTCGGGTATTCCAAGAGTCTTGATTGATGCTGGGGCAAGTTTGAAGCAAGCGGTAAGATTGTTGGCCCATCAGGGTCATCAGGAAATCGCTTACTTGAGTGGGCCATCTGTGACATGGACAAACAAGCAAAGGCAGGCAGCAATTTCTGAGGTGACAAATGAACTTGGCTTACGGCTCGTCATCATTCCGACTGAAAAACCCTCATTGGAATCAGGTCAAGCTGTGGTAGATCAGATGATAAACAGCGGAGTAACAGGAGCAATTGCGTTCAATGACCTGATTGCTCACGGAATTATGACTGAACTCAATTCACGGTCCTTCTCGGTGCCAGACTCTTTCAGTATCGTTGGATGTGACAACTCAATTTCCCCTTTCACAAATCCTCCGTTAACCAGTGTATCAAATGAAACTACCGAGGCAGGAAAAATTGCCTGTGAGATGATTATGGGAGTTCTTGGTGAAATGAACACAAAGAATGATCAAATCAAAGTCTTAGAAACACTTTTGATTGAAAGAGAAACCATCGGACCACCATGCAAGTAAAACCTTTAGTGGCCCGTTCATAAAACACGTTTATAAGTGCTCGCTCAGAAAATCTTTGAGTTCCTCCCAAGACTGTCGGTCAGCTGATTCATTGTAACCAACGGGGATCCCATATTTTTGTCCTAACGCTGTAGTTGCTGGATTTGTGAAACCATGAAGTGCATCAGGGTAGGTTTTGATTACATAATCAGCACCGAGACGATCCATTTCTCCACTAAATTCCTGAACATTTTCAGCAGTTACCATTGCATCCGCTTCCCCGTGGCAAACCAGAATTTTTGTATGAACATCTCCTGATTCTGCCTGATGATTGGCCCCCAAAGCCCCATGGAAACTTGCGACTGCACGAAGTGGCCAACCTTTTCTGGCTGCATGTAAGACTATTGCTCCTCCGAAACAATATCCAATCGCCCCTAATCGGTTAGCATCTACTTCAGTCTGACTTTTCAGAAAGTCCATTGCGGCAAGAACTCTTGCTTCACCATCCTCCATTTTGCTAAGGACTCCATTCATCAATGAACCAGCCTCTGCTGGATCAGATGCGATTTTACCTTCCCCATACATATCAACAGCCATTGCCACATAACCAAGCTCAGCCAATTGTTTGGTTCTGAGTTCAAGATATTCTGTGAGACCCCACCATTCAGGGAAAACCAGTACCCCTGGGAAAGCAAATTCCGCCTTTTGTGGTTTTGAAATAAAGCTCTTCATTACTGTTGAGCCGGCACTGTATTCTACCCTTGCTGATTCGATTGGCATGGACTTCCTCCTTCAAGAGAGTTTTAAGATTGGATAAACTTTTGTCGGTTTTTCATCTTCTTGACAGACTAAATAAATGAATTTATATTGTAATGTTTATCTTCCAACACATTCAATTAAATCCCCATCGGAGATAAATTCGCTTTCACCACGAAAGCTGAACTCAATGCAAAGCTTTTCTAAACCGAAATAGTGCCCCAAACAAGTTTTGCAATGAATCGGCTTCATTTATTTTCCGCCCTTGCATTACGGAGAAATATGAGCAACCTCAAGCTTTTGTCTGAGGTCAGCCTGCCCCAGAGCCATCAAGCACCTGAAATCTATGTTCAGAATTGGACCAACCTCGCGATGCCAAGCAGAATGCGGGTTGATCATCGAACTCTCACCTCTTCCTATGGAAGATTCACGATTGAACCACTAGAGCAAGGGTACGCTGTCACTCTGGGCCATTCACTGCGCAAAACCCTGCTCGCTTCCATGAATGGGAGTGCGATTGTGGCTGTGAAGATTGATGGAGTGAAAAAATCCACAGATGAACTGAAGGGAGTTCAAGGTGGATTGATGAATTTACTATTGAATTTGAAGGAAGTTGAGGTCAACCATCAGGAAGAAGGGATGATTGAGCTTGATCTCACAATTGCTCCAGGTGGGAAATTGGTGGGGAGTGACCTAGCTGCAAATGGTGAAATCAAAGTCCGCAATCCAAATAAAGAAATTGTCCAACTGGAAAAGGGCTTTGGCCTTCAATTGAAATTGTATGTCAACAAAGGCCGCGGTTATG
>CAJXNF010000413.1 GCA_913056375.1 uncultured Pseudomonadota bacterium
AGTGGATTGTGGTTAAGGGCCGAGGTTTTTGATGGATGATGGAGATTTAAAGCTTGAGGCATACACGTAAAAATAAGTCTTTATTGTCAGAAATAATTAGCAGGAAGATTAGATTTGGTAAAAGAAAGCAAAAGAGATTGATTTTAAAGTAATGTTTAATAAATTAAATAAGCAGAGATACAATTGGTTTTTAGGTGACTACTTATATTTGTTTATTTTGTTGAATTTCAAAGGATTTTAGATAATCAAAATATTCTTATTTAATCTTTAGGATATAGCTTATTATTCTTCACGATCATTGAGTCGACCTTACCATTCTGATCTCGTTGAAAGTAGACGGAAAACTCCCCTGCATAGATTCCTTCATGATTAGGATCAACAAAATGATCAGCTCCCACCTTGGATAGAATCATTGGTCTCGCAAGTGGTAATCCTTCTCGCAGATTTAGCAAAATCAGGTTCTCTCCCATCTCTGTTACGTAGTAGTGCCAGTGGTGATCATCTGAATAGAGATTTTCATATTCAGCATATAGCAGCGGCCGATCAAACGATTTAGGATCAGCCAACACTCTACCGACCATTTCATATAAATTCCTTGAGATGCTTTGGGGATGGTTGAAATAAACAGGTGCCTCAACCGTATTGGAGAGGGCAACGACTCCAAGTTTGTTTTGATTATCCATCACCAGTTCTGAAGCAAATCCCATCAAGCCTCCACTGTGCAGAACAAACTCTTTTTCTCGAAAATAACCAAGCCCTGTTCCACCAAGTTCCAGGGTGTTTGCGAGTAAAGCTAACGCAGTATTTAACCTGGGGTGAAGTTCAATGGGCAATGGTACCCACTGGACCTTCTGCATCTCGGACAAGGTGGCTCTTGCAAGGAGTGTTTGGTCCTCCGCACTCAGTGTACGAAAATGCCAACTAATGAATTTAGCCAGATCCGTGACAGTAGAAATGAGTCCGGAAGATGGCAATCCCAAGACACTCGCCATTTCAGGAAATTCATTTTTCAATCGTTGGTCTCCAACGATTCGGCTGTAACCAATCACCTTTGTAGTTTCCGAATCAGTGGGAAAGCGAGTGGACTCCAGTTGTAAAGGTGTGAGGATAACTTCTTGGATATACTGCTCATAAGACAATCCGGAGACGCGCTCTACAATCAATCCACCAAGATTCATTGCCAAGTTGGAGTACTTATGGATTCGGTTTGGTGGGAACAACAAAGATTGTTGGGCCAATCCCTTCAAAAATTCATCAAGGGCCAGCGCCTGATTCTGACCTCTTTTGTCCAAGAGGAAATTGGGATTGGTGGGTAGACCCGTAGTGTGAGTCAGGATGGATTTGATGGTGATGTCTTCTACAGAATGACCATTCGTTTTGATTGCTCTCAGTTCAGGAATTATTTCAACTACAGGAGTGTCTAAGAAAATTTTCTTACGCTCTACGAGTTGCATCAAAGCAATACTCGTAAAGAGCTTTGTGATTGAAGCAATTCGATAATTGGTTGACTCAGTAGCTGGAGATTGTTTTTCGAAGTCAGAAACCCCAAATCCCTTTGCGTAAATAAGCTTCTGATTCTGAACAAGGCTGACAGAAACTCCACGTAAGGATTGATCACTCATTAGCGTATTAAGCCAGGCTTCAAAGAGTCGCATTCTTGCTTGAAGCAACTCATTGGATTGAGCGTGTGTGGTAGTGATGGAAACACCAAGAGCGATGATTCCAATGAGAATTGATTCCAGGGATTTTCTGATTTTTACAGTCTTTTTAAAGATTGAAATCATGATCAAAAACCTGAATGCAAATCTATTCTCAAGATCACGCTTAGATGGCAAGATTACCAATTTTCCAAATGGTAGGTTTTTAAGTTGGAAAAAGCTAAAAAATCACCTCCCAGCGATGATAGTTAAAAAACCTCTCAAATCTATTTCAGGCTGCTGCTACCGGGCTTGATTGTGCACTTATTGGATCTGAGTTTGGAACGGCCCTGGGGACAAAAAAGTCAGGATCACCGGATTGCTTCCACAAGGCAGGGATGATCTCACGATAGGCTTCAATCATGTTCCGATAGACAGGGGCCGTATCGGCTTTCATCTCTTCATGAAGAGCAGGGAGTGCATGATATGGAACCATCGGAAACATGTGATGTTCCACGTGATAGTTCATGTTCCAGTAGAGAAAACGAAAGATGGGGTTCATGTAAACCGTGCGCGTGTTATGGCGATGATCAAGGACATCTTCAGCCAGGCCAGCATGTTGGGTCAGACCAAAGACGATGTGGAGCCAGGTTCCATACACACGAGGCAAGCCGATCAGCATCAAGGGAAGCCAACTCTGGTAGATCACACTAGCCGCAGCAGTCAGTCCATAGACCATGATCCAGACACGGGCCACATTGTAAACTTTGTGTCTTTCCATCTCGGGGATGTAGTCAGCTTCCTCGGCAGTCAACTGTCCAAAAGAATGTAGGACCGTCTTTGCCAGCGAGATTGGGATATCGATCAGGCCAAAGAAATTAAGGAACAGTCGAAATAAACGAGCAGGACGACCAATGGCAATCTCAGGATCACGACCGACGATGATGGTGTCTGTGTGATGACGTGTGTGGGACCAACGCCATCCTGTGGGGCTGCGCATAATCATGAAGCAGGCGAGTTGATACACAGCTTGATTCATCCACTGGGTGCGGAATGCGGTACCATGACCGCACTCGTGCCAACGGGAATCCGAGGCACTGCCGTAAAGAATCCCATAAACAAAAAAGAAGGGTACACACCACCAGGTTCCCCAGAAATACACACCAAATCCACCTGTCAGGATAAGCAGGCCTAACCAGATGGCTGTGTCTCGAATCGCTGGTTGATCTGAGCGACGCATCAATTCCTTCATGCGTTTGCGAGGGATAGGTGTAGTGTACCAAGTTGCGGAGGCCAGTCCTTTGTCTTTGGCTTTTTGGGCTTCTGGTCCGATGAGGCTGTAATCTCGGGGGATAGTTGTACTCGCCATGGTTTCAGATCTGATAAGGATTGATTGGAGAAGAAATGGAAGAAGGGAATGTTTGCGCAGTTATAGCGGTTCAGAGATCAGAGTGCAATGCCCTGTAGCTCACTTACTGGAAGGAAATTCCATCAATCTGAAGAAATGTGCGTTCACCAGATGAAGGAGCTAGCCTGCTTGCCCAGTACTGTAACGCTTTCTACTCGTGCACAAGGGCGTTGAGCAGCACCATAGCAAACAAGCAGCGGCAACA
>CAJXNF010000414.1 GCA_913056375.1 uncultured Pseudomonadota bacterium
GCCTCTGGGGAGAACTAGGCTGGCAAGGCATCAACACCGGAGTAATCTCCAGCCAACGGAGGCATCGATGAAGAAGCTCCTCCATCCCCAGTACGGTTTCGAGACGCTGGCAATCCATGCGGGAACTCCCCCGGAGGCGACTACCGGAGCACGTTCCTTCCCGATCTATCAAACAACCTCCTACGTGTTTGAAGACGCTGATCATGCCGCATCGCTCTTCAACTTACAGACGCCCGGGTTCATCTACTCCCGTTTGACGAATCCGACTGTAGCAGCGTTGGAGGAACGTTTAGCTACCCTCGAAGGAGGGCGGGGAGCCACTTGTACCGCTTCAGGACATTCATCCGAAGTCTTGGCACTCTTTGCCCTGATGTCTCCCGGCAAGGAAGTAATCGTCGCGAACAAGCTTTATGGGGGTAGCATCAATCTGATGGGCAAGAGCTTTCAGAAATTCGATTGGAAGGCGATCTTTGTCGAAGCCACCGATCCAGATGCATTCCGACAGGCAGTAACGGAAAACACTCGTGCCATTTTTGTCGAGAGCCTTGCCAATCCGGGCGGTGTGGTGATTGACCTCGAAGCCATTGCCAAGGTGGCTCAGGAAGCGGGTGTGCCCCTGATTGTGGACAATACGATGGCGACCCCAGCCCTTTGCCGACCTATCGAGTGGGGAGCAGATCTGGTCACCCACTCCACGACCAAGTTTCTATCTGGACAGGGCAATGCGGTTGGGGGTGTGGTGATCGACTCTGGAACCTTTCCCTGGCTTGGCAATGAGAAGTTCCCCAGCCTGAGTCAACCAGCAGTGGAGTACAACGGGATCACCTTTGCGGAAACCTTTGGCAATGATCTGGCCTACACGCTCTATAGCCATGCGGTTAGTTTGCGTGACCTTGGCTCAACCATGTCCCCCTTTCATGCCTGGTTGACCCTCAATGGGGTGGAGACCTTGGCTTTGCGGATGGAACGACATTGCCAGAATGCACAAAGAGTCGCCGAGTTTCTGCAGGGTCATCCACAGGTGGATTGGGTATCTTATGCGGGCTTGCCAGACAATTCTTTCCATCAGTTGGCTTCAAAATATCTCGAAGGTGGAGCGGGATCGGTCTTCACCTTTGGCATCAAGGGAGGCTTCGAAGCTGGTGTGAAGCTGGTGGAGTCAGTAGAACTACATAGTCACGTGGCCAACATCGGCGACACTCGGTCCCTGATCATTCACCCAGCATCGACTACGCATCGACAATTGACCGATGAGCAGCGCGTTGCTGCAGGAGCTGGTCCGGAAGTGATCCGTCTTTCGGTTGGCTTGGAGAGAGTTGAGGACATCATTAATGATCTCGATCAAGCCTTTCAACAGCTCCAACAGTAACAACTACAAGCGCTCACGACGGGTGCCTACCTCCTTGTTTGTTTCGACATAGGCGCTCCTCAAATTTGTATCATCTGATGAAGTCCAGAACTCCCGACTTCCCTGCCCCACCGGATGCGGAAAAGCGCAAGGCCATCCCGCCTGTGATTTGTTATCCGGTGGACCAACTTCAGGTAGCTCCACTGGAACTTTACTTCCGAGCGCGCAAAAATTTTGAATTGGTGGAGTCTTTGGAGGTGCCTCCAAGGGAAGCACGAACTTTCGACATTCCAGCCGGTCATTTCTTTCGGATTGTCTGTGTGGATGGGCCCCAGGTGGGAGATCTCAACCTCTGGCAGGCAGAGAATCTGAAAGAGCGTTTCTACAGCGGAAAGACACGAGCGCTTCACGGTACACATCTCTCGACAGGAGATCGACTCTGGTCGGGGTTTCCCTACTTGCGTCCACTGGCAACGATCACCGCGGACACCCTGGACTGGTATGGCTTCGACGAATTTGGAGCCGGTGTGCATGATGTCATCGGTACTCGCTGTGATCCCTACACTTCGTTTCTATTGAACCAGACTCAATATCATCACTGCTGTCACTCCAACCTAATTCGCAGCTTGGCCCAAAAGACAGGTCTCTCCAAGGCTGAGATCGAGGCTGATGTGCACGATGTACTCAATGTCTTCATGTGCACAGGTTTTCTGCAGGACACCTACCAGTATTTTATGAAGGCTAGTCCAGTACGCCCAGGAGACTATTTGGAATTCTTTGCAGAAGTAAATCTGCTGGGGGCGCTCTCTGCTTGCCCTGAAGGTGATTGTGGTAGCGAACACTCCAGCGACTCGTCTACTTGTTATCCATTACGAGTGGAACACTACCGTCCCACCAATGACGAATTGACCAAAGCTGGTTGGCGGTCTCCCTCCATCAATGGGTATGATCGTACTCACGGAATGGGGAACTAAAAAAATCTGCTGATCCAGTGGGCAAAGCGTATGTGGTTTGCATCTTTGAAAGGATGTGACATAAACTCTTTCTCCACGTACTGATCACACTGAAAACATTGTCTAAGGAGCAGATATGGCGGTTGGCAAACTAACGGGTCCCAAGAAGGCGGCGATCCTGTTGCTGGCCCTGGGCGAAGAAGGGGCTGCCGAGGTCATGAAGAACCTCGAAGAAGCTGAGATTCAGCAGGTTGGCTACTACATGACTCGCTTCAACGATATCTCGTCCGAGGAATTGGATCAGGTTCTTGAAGAGTTCTATCGACAGTCCGTGATGAGTGATGGAGGAGGAGATTTGATGGCCTCTCCGGACTTCATCAAGAATGCCCTGAGCAAGGCATTGGGTCCGGACAAAGCGAAAGAGCTTGGTGCATCGATGAGTGCCCAGACCGAAGACATGGGGCTGGAGGCACTTAAGTTCATCGATCCCGTGATGATTTCCAACTACATCCGAACGGAACATCCGCAGACCATCGCCTTGATCATTTCTTACTTGGCCGATGTAGACCAGGCGGCGACTGTTTTGCGGACCCTTCCTGAAAATCTCCAGGCCGATGTGGTTTACCGAATTGCCTCTCTGGACAGTATTCCTCCGGGGGTAGTCAATGAACTCAACGAAGTGCTAACAGACGAAATGAAACAGGCAGGTAGCATGGTGACCAAAGTCGGTGGAGTTGCGCCCGTTGCTGAGATTCTCAACGCGATTGATAAGGCCTCCGAGACACGAATTCTCTCCACGATCGAGGAATCGAATCCTGATCTGGCTGAGCAAATTCGCGAATTGATGTTCACCTTTGAAGATCTGACGCTGATTGATAGTAAGCAGATGCAGACAGTGCTGAAGGATGTGGATAAAGCTGATCTTGCGATGGCCTTGAAGACTGCAAG
>CAJXNF010000415.1 GCA_913056375.1 uncultured Pseudomonadota bacterium
CCGGAAAGTCGATGGGAAATACTGTAGGCATAGTGGGGTGAGAATGAGCCGATCTCAAGAATTTCAGGAATTGGCAACTCTTCAGAATGAAACTGCTGAAAGCACCAGCGGTCTTTCTGAAATCCAGACTGGTTGGGATTCACTCGCAGGATATATTCTTGGTCCTCCCAAACAAATGTGAGTACTCGAGATTCCATTCCTTCGGCGATGGGAGTCCATTGTGGTTCAGATCCATATTTCTCAGTTAGAAATTGTAAGAGTTGCTGGTTGGAAAGTTCGGGTTTCATCTTTTGGTTAGACTTTGTAGATGAGGAATATCTCTAAAGGTTTGAGTACTCTGTTGGTGTACGGGTTTTTGAAGTTAAATGCTGTTGGGTATCATGTCAGCCACCTAACGTTAGACCAAAACCTTCAACTTACCTTCGAGTTTAAAACTTTTTAAAGGCAAAGAAGCAACAAATTACTGGACAGTCTGTAGTGGCTAGTTTAAGGATTCCAAGTCATTGATCTGCTTGGGATAGTCAGAATTCACAACAAATTCAATTTTTGAGAGGTTCAGGATGAAAGATATTTTCTCTTTGCAGAACAAGGTGGCTGTGGTCACTGGTGGTTCAATGGGAATCGGGGCTATGATTGCCGAGGGATTCCTGAACTTTGGGGCCAAGGTGTATCTGGTAGCCCGCAATGCAGAGCAACTAAAGGCGAAGCAAGCGGAATTTTCCAAGCTAGGAGAGTGTGAAGTCATTTCTGCAGATTTGAAAGATCTAGCTGGGATCAAACAATTTGTGTCTCAGTTTGCCGAGAGGGAATCTCGACTCGATATTCTTGTCAATAATGCTGGCATCTCCGATGGTGGCAAGGCATTGGACGATGTGACTGAATCGGATTGGGATCGGGTCATGGATCTCAACATCAAATCCATCTATTTTTTGATTCAGGCTTTTCTCCCTTATTTGCGAGTGGATTGCTCTCCAGAAACTCCAAAAAAAGTAATCAATATTGCTTCGATTGATGGCTGTGGGAAGATCAACCCTTTCTATAATTTTGCCTATGGTGTCAGTAAGGCTGGGTTGATTCAACTGGGAAAACACTTAGGGGATAGCCTGGCCTGGGAAGGCATCTACATCAACACGATCTCTCCAGGAGATTTCCCTACAGACTTGAATCGAATTGCTCGAGACTATACCGAAGAGATGCGAAATTACATACCAGGCAAACGAGTTGGTGAGAAAGGGAATATAGCAGGAGCAGCCATTTTTCTGGCTTCTGATGCAGGTAATTACAGTGTAGGTTCGAATATTGTTGTGGATGGAGGCGAGAGCGTACGTGGTATCCAACGGGCCTTCTTTGCTGATAAAATGACTACGGTTGATCTAAATAAATAGTGATAAAAATGGTTGGTTACATTCGTTTCCTCTCAGAAGATCACTTCTTGATAATCATTAATGAGTACTAGAAAAATGACACAATCAAATGAGCAATCGCTTCAAGCCTTGAAAGCACTGGATACCCCTACGGTTTGCAATGCGATTGAGGCCGTGTATCCAAATCGAAGAAACCGGGGCTTCACGATTCGCCCATTTACCTGCTCGCGTCCCTCTTTGCCTTCTATCGTGGGGTATGCACGAACTGCCAGATTACGAGCAATGCATCAGCCCACAGATGCTTGGAACCGAGATAGTTACTACAGCTATGTGGCTGAAGGAGGCCCTGTACCCAGTATTTCTGTGATCCAGGATCTGGACGAAATGCCAGGCTACGGTTCGTTTTGGGGAGAGGTGAATAGTAATTTGCACTATGGTCTTGGTTGCTTGGGAGTCATCACCAATGGTTGTGTTCGAGACATCCCAGATGCCCAGGATAAGTTTCAAATGCTGGCTGGAATGGTTAATCCATCACATGCTTGGGTGCACCTTGTGGACTGGGGGCAGTCGGTGACCGTCCATGGTATGGATGTCGAGGATGGAGATTTGATTCATGCAGATATGCACGGTGCGGTGGTTGTTCCCCAAGACGGAATTCAGGAAATTGTTGAGATGGCCCAGAAGATTTTTGATAAGGAGCGGATCCTGATCAACGCCAGTCAACAACCGGGCTTTAACATGGAAAAACTACGGGAAGCCTGGAAAAACATGGCCGAATTCCATTGAGCCCAATGCTTCATCCGACCATTAAAAAATATCTGCCGATTCTACTGGTTCTGGCCGCAGTGGACCTGGTTTGTTTAATTTTTCTGTTCGTGATCTGAGCTGTTCCAACTGAAAGATGTAAACACAAAATGAAACACCACGATCCTGAGCACTTGCGTCAATTTCTGGAGACCAAGGTTTGTCCTAAAGGCGAGTTGTTTGGTGTAGATCTTTCGAAAGCCAATTTGCCCAAGGCTGTTCTGTATTCTTCAGAT
This sequence comes from uncultured Pseudomonadota bacterium, assembly GCA_913056375.1. GTDB lineage: Bacteria > SAR324 > SAR324 > SAR324 > NAC60-12 > JCVI-SCAAA005. Next base: position 2,405 of record CAJXNF010000415.1, read on the forward strand.
CTGCGAGAAGCCAAGCTGTCCAAAGCCAATTTAGCAAAAGCAGATTTGCAGGAGGCCAATCTGGTAGGAGCAGATCTCCATGGAGCTGACTTGAATGGGGCCAATCTTCATCAAGCCAATTTGGCACAGGCAGATTTATCGGGAACCTTGCTGTTCTTTGCTGATTTGCATGAAGCGAATGCACCAGAAGCCATCTTGAAGAATGCAGACTTGACGGAAGTCGATTTGTTGCACGCAAACCTCGAAGGAGCAGACCTCTCAGGTGCCAAATTATCTGGAGCTAAATTACGAGGTGCTAATTTGGTCGGTGCTGACTTGACGGATGCCGATCTAGGCGAAGCAAATTTGAGTGAAGCGAATTTGAGTGAGGCAGCCTTGTCAGGCGCAGACCTACGAGAAGCGGATCTGAGCCAAGCTGTACTGAGCCAAGCCAAGCTAGTTGGAGCAAACTTACATCGAATCCGACTTCAAGGCGCGGATTTGACCGATGCCGATTTGACCGATGCCAACTTGTACGGCATTGACCTACGAGAGGCAATTACAGAGAACACGCTGTTCGAAAAGGCAAAGCTTTGCAATACGATCTTGCCTGATGGCAAGGTGGAATACCGTGATTGTAAGGAAGATACAGCAGCAGAATGAGACAGTTGGCTTCTCTAAATGAGAGGGACCCAGCGAGTGATTAACTTTTAGAGAAGCCCTGAATTTGAAAAGCCTAGTCTTCTAGCTTCTCAATAGCTGCGATCTGGGTCTGAACACGCCGGATACGCTGCATGTCAAATTTGATATCTCGCCGATAGGTGTAGATCCCGTTTTGCTCCTGATCAATATCGGTGAGTTGGGT
>CAJXNF010000416.1 GCA_913056375.1 uncultured Pseudomonadota bacterium
GGTCAATGGGGTGATTTTACCAATCATCGCATTTTCGCTACCCTTGGCGCAGGTCTTAGCGATTCTTGGAGTACCACAGGGTTTTGTCTACTCGGTGACTTCTCTAACCGAATCGCCTGCAATCCTCATTTTGATGATGGTGGCCATTCTCGTGATTGCGGGATGCGTAATGGAGGCTACACCAAACATTGTTATTTTGGCTCCTATTCTGAAGCCTCTTGCTGACAATATTGGAATGAATGAGATTCAGTTCTGCGTGATGATGATTACAGCCCTTGGTGTGGGTTTTATCACCCCACCGCTGGGTCTCAATCTCTTTGTCGTTTCTGGACTGACAGGAGAATCAATCCTCAAAATTGCCTGGCGCGCCATTCCCTTTGTCTTCTTTATGATGCTGGTAGTTTTATTGATCGCATTTGTGCCCGAAATTTCCACAACGATGCTTCCTGAAATCTATAAGTAAACTTGAGAGATGTCGAAAATCTATTTGAAGAAAGCTAGCTTCACTGCTCAAACAGATGCCTCAAATGTCCACCAAACTGTCCAAAATATTCTCAGTGAAATTGAGGAAGGTGGAGACCAAAAAGCCCTCGAATACGCAGCTAAGTTTGACCAATACGAGGGAAACATTCTGCTTGATCAGGAAGAAATCAAGAAGGCTGCTACCTTAGTTCCTGAGAAGGTGAAGAAAGACATCATTTTCGCTCACGATAATGTGAAACGATTCGCGGAAGCGCAACTATCCACCATGCAGGATGTTGAACTGGAGGTAGTGCCGGGCTTGATTGCAGGGCAAAAGAGTATTCCTGTCAATACCGCTGGATGCTACATTCCAGGTGGGCGCTACAGTCACATTGCCAGTGCGATCATGACGGTGACTACTGCAAAAGTGGCTGGGTGTCAGAACATCATTGCCTGCTCCCCACCTCGACCAGGTGAAGGGATTGCTCCAGCAATCATTTTTGCTGCAGACCAATGTGGAGCAGATACTATTCTTGCGATGGGTGGAGTCCAAGGTGTGGCAGCAATGACTTTTGGTCTGTTTGGTTTGCCCAAGGCCAACATTCTGGTAGGCCCTGGAAATCAATTTGTTGCGGAAGCAAAGCGGATTCTTTTTGGGAGAGTTGGAATTGATATGATTGCCGGCCCAACCAATAGCTTAATTCTAGCCGACGAATTTGCTGATGCTGAAATTGCGGCAGCCGATCTAGTTGGGCAGGCAGAGCATGGTTATAACTCACCTGTTTGGCTGGTGACCAATTCACGTGAACTCGCTGAACAGGTCATCCAAATTGTTCCAAAACTGATTGATTCCCTTCCCGAAGTTAATCGTGTGAACGCAGAGGCTGCCTGGCGTGACTATGCTGAGGTCATTCTCTGCGAAGACCGTGAAGAGATGGCTGCAACCTCAGATGAATATGCCCCGGAGCACCTTACTGTTCAGGCCAACGATTTAGATTGGTGGCTCAATCGTCTCAAGTGCTATGGCTCTCTCTTTTTGGGAGAAGAGACAACAGTGGCCTTTGGAGATAAAGCGTCTGGTCCAAACCATGTGCTGCCAACCTCGGGTGCCGCAACTTACACTGGGGGGCTATCTGTTCACAAGTATATGAAAATTGTGACTTGGCAAAAGTCAACCAGAGATGGAATTAAGGACGTTGCCGAAGCGACAGCTAGAATCTCTCGCCTGGAAGGCATGGAGGCACATGCTCGAACAGCAGACATACGTTTGGCCAAGTATTTTCCAACAGAACAATTTGATCTGACAGCTGGAAACTGAGGTATGGGTGGGATTGGTAGTCAGCTCTTCGATGTGTCGGGTAAGGTTGCTTGCGTGACAGGTGCTAGCTCAGGTCTGGGCAAGCGGGCAGCGACTGTGTTGGCTGAAGCTGGAGCAACTGTAATTGGAGTGGCGCGAAGAGAAGCAGAGCTACGCAATTGGCAAAGTTCAGCAGGAACAAAAGCTGGATATATTGTTCATGATTTATCAGATCGAACGAAATTACCTGCACTTGCGGAGGAAATTACCAAATCTTTTGGAAGTCCAGATATTTTGGTCCATGCAGCTGGAATTAACCCTCGACAAACTGCAGACCAAGTCACTTCAGATCAATGGGAATTGACCCTCTGGTTGAACCTCTCGCTGCCTTTTTTTCTCAGTGAATTGTTGATTGGAAATATGCAGAAGAAAAGTTGGGGAAGAATCGTCAACTTTGCATCATTGCAGACCACAAGGGCTTTTCCTGGTGGAATAGCCTACGGTGCTTCAAAGGGGGGTGTTGGACAATTGACCCGTGCAATGGCAGAAGCCTGGTCTAGAGATGGGATCAATGTCAATGCAATCGGCCCCGGTTTTTTTCCAACTGAACTGACCAAGGCGGTTTTTGAAGATCCTGAAAGATCAGCTAGGAACGCAAATCAGACGTGCATTGGAAGAAACGGAAACTTGGAAGATTTAGATGGCCCACTGTTGTTCTTGTGTTCGGAAGCTTCTCGATACGTAACTGGCCAAGTTCTAATGGTTGATGGAGGATTTTCGGCAAAATGAAAGCTTTGATTTACACTGGCCCTGAAAAGGTGATCTACACAGATGCCTCGAATCCAGAACCCCAACCAGAGGAAGCTCTGGTTCGAGTGGATAGTGTGGGGATTTGTGGTTCAGACATGCATGCATTTATGGGTCACGATGAAAGAAGACCGGCTCCATTGATCCTTGGACATGAAGCTGCGGGTGTTGTAGTGCAGGGGCCAATGGAGGGCAAGCGAGTGACCTTTAATCCACTGGCCACTTGTGGAAAATGCAAAGCTTGTCTTCGTGGTCAGGACAATATTTGTCCAAGCCGGCAGATCATTTCGATGCAACCCCGACAAGGTGCGTTTGCAGAATTTGTAGCCATTCCTGAGGTTAATCTGGTTGAAGTACCTGATCAAATTGATCTAAATCAGGCTGCACTGGCTGAACCCATCGCTTGTGGTTGGCACGCTGCAAAACTGAGCCAAAGAAATATTTCAATCGATTTGGGGGCAGCTAAGGCTCTGGTGATTGGAGGCGGAGCAATCGGAGTCAGTAGCGCCTTGAGTCTAAAAGCACTTGGAATTCCCGATGTTGTAGTTTGTGAACCCAATGAGATTCGCAGAAATTATCTAACTGAAAAATGTGGACTGCAGATGGTTCATTTCGATGAACTGGATGCAAAAACCTACTTTGACGTGGTAATCGACGGAGCAGGCTTCGAGTCAAGCC
>CAJXNF010000417.1 GCA_913056375.1 uncultured Pseudomonadota bacterium
GAAGAACTAGTTAAACGATTTAAGTCTGCCTACGTCAGGTGGGAAGAAAACTCATTTCCAGGACTCCTTGGGAATGTGATTGCTGGAAGAGTCGCCAATCGGCTTAATCTTGGAGGCACCAATTGTGTGGTAGATGCCGCATGTGGGAGTTCTCTGGCTGCGATGAAGATGGCCATTTCCGAACTCAGGGAAGGACGCTGTGATGTAATGCTGACTGGTGGAGTTGACACAGATAACTCCCCCTTCATGTATATGTGTTTCAGTAAAACACCGGCCTTCACAAAACGTGATCAGGTCCAGCCTTTTGACAAAAATTCGGAAGGCATCATGATCGGTGAAGGGTTAGGCTTGGTGGTTTTGAAGCGCTTGGAAGACGCAGTGCGCGATGGTGATCGTATCTATGCTAAAATTATTGGTGTTGGTTCCTCAAGTGATGGAAGGTTCAAAAGCATCTATGCTCCCAGAGAAGAGGGTCAGGTTTTAGCTATCCAAAGGGCTCAGTCTGATGCCAATATAGAAAATAATTCAGGAATTGGACTGATAGAAGCACACGGAACAGGGACTAAGGCAGGGGACATTACTGAGTTTTCTGGACTCAGGACTGCTTACGCTTCTGAGCAGAGAAACCAGATTGCCTTGGGAACAGTTAAAGCTCAAATTGGTCATACGAAGGCTGCAGCTGGTGTAGCAGGGTTTATAAAAATCGCTCTTTCACTTCACCACAAAATTCTTCCACCCCTCAATCAACTGGAAATTCCTCATCCAGATCTACGATTAAGCGAAACTCCCTTCTATTTCTGCAAGCAATCAAGACCTTGGATCAGGGGGCAAGAGCCAAGGAGGGCAGGTGTCAGCGCTTTCGGTTTTGGTGGAAGTAATTTTCATTTTATTTTGGAAGAGCATAAAACTGAATTGACCTCTTACAGGTTGAATCGAGCTCCACAGCCTGTTCTGCTTTCCGCAGAGAATCCGGTAGAACTCCAAGAACTGTGTAAATCACTATTAGATCAACTCTCTTCAACACCACAGATAGGCCAAAAGGATCTCTTAGAAAAGGGTAACCAGGCAACACCACCAGCTAAGGATCATGCCCGATTAGGATTTGTATCTGACTCCCCCGAAGAATCGATCCAAGCCTTGCAAGAAGCCCTGATTACTTGGGAAAAAGAACCTGAAAAACTTGAATGGAGCCAAAAGTCGGGTCTTTTCTATCGGCAGTCAGGGTTGGATTGTGAGGGAAAAGTTGCAGCTTTGTTTTGTGGGCAAGGGTCCCAATATCTGCAAATGGGTCGAGAGCTTTTCCTTGAATTCCCCGAAATCCAATTTGACCTTCAAGAAATGGATCAGCTCTTTGTAGAGGATGAGAGAGATCCACTTTCGAAACTCATCTTTGCCATTTCCAGTTTTGAGGAAAATGAAGAAGATGCTCAGAACCTACATCTCCAAAAAACTGAGAATGCTCAACCTGCGATTGGTGCTCTGAGTGGAGGAATGTTCCGGTTGCTGAAAGCAAGAGGGTTACAAGTAGATTTCACCTCTGGGCACAGCTTTGGTGAACTGAGTGCTCTCTGGGCAGCCGGAGTCATCAACGACAATGACTATCACAGATTGGCTGTAGCACGGGGTAAAGCTATGGCTGCGCCAGATGACCCAGATTTTGACGCTGGAACCATGATGGCTGTGATGGGTAAGGTAGATACAGTAGAAGGACTTTTGGAGGACTTTCCAGATTTGAAAGTCGCCAATTTCAATTCGAACAAGCAAGTTGTGGTCGCTGGACCCAAAGATCAGATCGAAAAAGCTTTTGCATTCTTTAAATCAAAGCGGTTTTCGGTTGTCTCACTCCCCGTTTCTGCAGCGTTTCACACTCCACTAGTGGGTCACGCCCAAAAACCTTTTTCAGAAGCCATACAAAGCTGTAAATTCAATAAAGCCAGGGTTCCAGTATTCTCAAATCAAACGGCAATGGCCTATCCTACGGAACCTGTTAAAATCAAAGAAATGCTGCAAGCGCACATTTTGGAGTCCGTTCGATTCAAACAACAAATTGAAAACTTATACGAAGCAGGAGCTCGTGTATTTATCGAATTCGGACCCAAGAATGTGCTAACCAAACTCACAGAGAACATCCTCCAAGGCAAAGAGATTTATGCAGTTGCATTAAATCCAAATCCAAAAGAAGAGAGTTCGCGACAGTTTCGGGAAGCCTATGTTCAACTCCGGGTTTTGGGCTTATCACTCTCAAATTTAGATCCTCATCAACGGGAATATCAGTCCTTTGTGACCAGTCCCTCCAAAGCGAATGTCCGATTACATGGAGGCAACTATGTTAGTGAGGCAACCCGGACAGAATTTGCAAAGTTTATTGGGCATGATTGCGAAATCCAAAGTTTGAAAAGAACCTCTGCACACGAAACCAATGACTCTGAGGAAGAGGCAAAGCCCAACTTAAAGATCAGTGAAAAAACGACTCCCCCTCCAACCCCACAAACATTGACGAACAATCCAGTGAATAATAAAGATCAAGACACGTCTAACTACCATCCCATCCAGGACTTCTATCGGCATCAACAAGAGGTACTCAGAACGCACCAACAGTATCTAGCCCAACAGATGGAATACGCTCGAGCTTTTTGGCAAGTACTTCAACAGTTTAGCCATGATTCTGAAGGTAAGTTGACTGATTTGCCCACAGGCGTTCAACAAAATCTACAATGGTTCCATCACCACCAACAGGAAACGCTTAAGATTCACGAACAATATCTAAAGGGACAGAGCGAACAAACACAAATCGCTTTGCAATGGGGCTTTACTGCTGAAAGTAATGTTAGTCAACTGTCGAGAGTTCCTTCATTCAGTGCTGTTTCACCAGAAACCCCAGTTGAGTCAGAGGTGATACCGAAATTTGCCCCCCCAACAGAGTTCATTCCCGCCCCAGCACTAAACTTAAGACCATCTCTACCCGTATCAAACATCACAATATCGGCACCTCAGACTGCACCTGAAGTCAGGGTCTCACACTCTGAATTATCCAGCAGATCTGCCTCCCAAACAACCAGTGTTTCAAGCTCTGTTCAGATTGTACTCCTTGAAATCGTTGCAGAAAAAACTGGCTATCCGACAGAAATGTTGGAACTAGATATGGACTTAGAAGCTGACCTTGGCATTGACTCCATCAAAAGAGTTGAAATCCTTGGCGCACTCCAAGAAAAACTTCCGGATCTGCAAGTCCAAGCTGAT
>CAJXNF010000418.1 GCA_913056375.1 uncultured Pseudomonadota bacterium
ACCGAAAGAACCAGCACAAACCAAGATGCTCGAGCCATGGGCTAGAACTGTGGAGCAGCTCAGCAAAGGAAAGGTAAAGATCAACATTGCCCCGGGGATGAGCCTTGGTGGAAAGCCGTCCGATCTTGTTCAGCAGGCACGAGACGGCAAGTTTGTTGACCTGATCTGGACGATCAACGGCTACAGTGGAAAGGAATTTCTGAGAACAGAGGTCTTTGAATTGCCCTTCGTACACATCAATGATCCAGTTGCTACCAACCTGGCTATGCGAGAAATGTTTGAAACTGATTTGAAGGAAGATTACCAAGGATTGGAGGTGATGTTTCTTCACGTTCATCAAGGACAGGCCATCCAGTCCAAGGGATACCCTGTGCGTAAGCCATCAGATCTGCGTGGTAAAAGCGCCAGGGTACCAAGTCGGACAGGGGCTTGGGTTTTGGAGGAACTTGGAGCCAAGACTATTTCTGTGCCGGTCACCAGGATCCCTCAGTCACTTCAGCGCAATATCGTCACAACTGCACTGATTCCTTTTAATGTCATGCCCCTTCTTGGCTTAAACAACCATATCAGCCATTTCACAGAGGGATATGAGATGACCAGGTTTGGCAGCGTGATTTTCCAGGTGTCTATGAATAAAGAAAAATTCAATAGTTTTCCGCCGGACGTGAAAGCTGTGTTTCGCCAAGCTTCTGATGAAGCGTTCTTGAGAGAAATTGGCCAGATGTGGAAGGATGATGAGCAACGTGGCATTGAATTGATGGAGCAGTTTGGGAGAGAGCACATTGTCCTCTCCAAGGAAGAAACCGCTGAATTTTCGAAAGCCTTAGAGCCAGTTGTTGAGCGCTGGGTCGATGAAGTCAGCAAGGAAGGCATTGATGGAAGGGCATTAGTCACCAAAGCGCGCAAACTGATCGCCAAGCACTCGCAACAATAGGCTCAAAGAACCATTTACCAAACCTCCTCGATTTGAATGATCTGTGCTCGATGGTTTTCTCACTTTCTCAATGAGAGAAGTTCTTTCAATCCAAAGAGTATGGATCAACCTTCCTAATTAGCTATAAGAGCATCTCTGGGGGCCGAAAGGTTGCCCAGCAAGTTCTGTTACTCACAGATAGCGAATTCCTTCCTTTCTCAGCGAAAAGTTACATGAATCTCGTGAGGCGTACAGTTGAGCTTTCAGCCTGTTACGTTTTATGATTCTGCTCCATCAAAAAGTTTAATGCCAAACATTCGCAGGAGAGGCCTTTTGCGACTCCAAGATATCCCAATGCAGCGCAAGCTAGTCGGAAGTTTTTTGCTAGTTGGTTGTGTGCCCGCAGTGCTGCTGGCCTTAGTTGGTCTGTTGGTGGCAGGAACCTCTTTAACCACACAAACTTTTCAACAGCTGACCGGGTTGCGTGAGCAAAAGCAACAGCAGTTGGAAAACTATTTTACTCAGCAGCAAAGTGATTTGGCAGTACTTGGCAAAACTGTGGAGAGTTTTCAGAAAACCGCAGAGAGCAAGCTAGCAGCAATCCGGGACGCAAAGGCAGAGACGCTGATGGATTATCTGAGCTTCAGCAAGGCCCAATTGCTGGATTTTGCACAGAGGCCCAAGCTAATCGATGCAATGGAAAGCCTGCCTGTGTATCTCCGAAACTACCGATATGATCGGGAAGTGTCAGTAGATCAACTTGAGCCAATTCGTAAGGAATTACAACTTTGTTGGGAAGAAGATTTTGGTCAGCGTTATCAGGAAATTACTGGAGAAAATGCGCTGGATTTAGAAAAGAAATTTTCACTGTTGAGTGAGTGGAGCATAGTCATCCAGCAGGCATATCTTTTGAGCAATTCACACTCCCTTGAGTCAAAGATAGAACTACTCAAACCAAAGAGTGAGCTTCTTTTTGAACCACCCTACGATCTAATGCACGCGGATTTCCATCCAATGGTGCGAAATTTCGCAGAAGAATTTGGTTACCAGGATGTTTATCTGGTTGATTCAGAAAACGGGGACATTGTCTATTCGCTGAGAAAACGCATTGATTTTGGTACTTCTCTTACAGATGGCCCGTTTGCAGAAAGCCATTTAGGAGAAATCTTTAGTCGAGCAAATGCAGCAGAGACATCAGGGGGATTTTTTATCGCAGATTTCGAGCCCTACGAGCCTAACTTCGAAAGGCCAACGGCGTTCATGGCAACACCGGTTTTTGCGGAAAATAGAAAGCTAGGTGTGTTGATCTTCGAGTTCCCAGTGGACAAGTTCAAAAATGTGATGAGTGATCGTAGCGGCTTAGGACAAACTGGAGAGTCCTATCTGGTGGGTAGTGATCTACTTTTCCGCTCAGACTCGTATCTGAATCCAACAAATTTCTCAATGGAAGTATCCTTTCAAGACTTTGAAGAAGTGGAGATGGCTCAGGTTCTGGCTGGGCTATCTGGAGAATCAGGAGTGGGGGTGAGCCGCAATTACATGAATAATCACGTCTTGAGCGCTTGGAGTCCCTTTGTCTTTGAGGATCTGAATTGGGCTCTTGTGAGTGAGATGCTAGTGCGTGAAGTACTCAATCCATTAGATGCCAACGATAATGAGTTTTACAGAAAATTCTCTGAACTAAGTGACTACAATGACTTGTTTCTGATTCTACCTAACGGAGCCATTTTTTATACAGTTGCTCAGGGAGCGGATTACCGAACGAACATTCTGAATGGGAATTTTAAGAACAGCAATCTGGCAAAGTTGGTGCGGAAGATTGGCTATGGATCATTAGATATTGAGCAAATGAACAAGCGCGCAAGATTTGTTGACTTCGCTCCTTATGAGCCAAAAGGAAATGCACCTGCAGCTTTCATAGCAAAGGGAGTGAAAATCAGTAATTCTCTGCTTGGCAAAACAAGTCAGACATCACGGACAAATCTGGGCTCACAATTGGTAGTTGCCTTACAGTTGTCGGACAGCACCTTGAATGAGGTGATGCTTCAACGTACCGGTCTTGGTGAAACCGGAGAGTCCTATCTGGTGGGTCCTGACCTCAAGCTACGCACCAGCACCCGTGATCCCAACCGCAATCTATCTTCCTCTCTCAGCGGAGAAGTCTCTCTCAATGGGGCGGACACCGAACCCGTCCGGCTGGCCCTTGAGGGTCAAAGTGACACGGGTCTCTATCAAAACTACAACGGCGACTGGGTGCTGGCTTCCTTCTCTCCGATTGAAGTATACGACCAGACCTGGGCCTTGATCACGG
>CAJXNF010000419.1 GCA_913056375.1 uncultured Pseudomonadota bacterium
TTTTTTTCAAGCAGAAGACGGCATACGAGATATGTTTGTGACTGGAGTTCAGACGTGTGCTCTTCCGATCTATTCTCCATTCATCGTGCAGGTGAGGGAATCTGCCATCAGGTTCCCCGAAAGAATTTTGATCAGGGTCGACTTGCCAGCGCCGTTTTCCCCCATCAACCCATGGATTTCACCGGAAAAGAGGGTGAGTTCTACCCCACGCAGCACGGGGACACTGCCAAAGCTTTTGTGGACGTTGCTTAAATGGAGAAAAGGAATCACGGGGAGGAGGAGGACGGAGTGTTATTGCTACGCTCCGCCCTGTTGGAATCAAAGATCGTCAGCTGTGACCAATTTGGCGCTGACATAGATTTGTGAGCGGGATACGGAACCAGATTTCAGATACTGATCAACCGTGTTCGCAACTGTGTTGGCGATTCCGTTGAAGTCTTGGGCAACCGTAGCCTTCAGATTCCCTCGAGCCGCAATTCGATCACGGGCCTGCTCAGTGGCGTCAATGCCAACGATCACGATGCCCTCATCTTCACGGCCAGCATCGCGGATGGCTTGTTCTGCACCCAACGCAGGGTCGTCCCAGGCGGCCCAGACTGCTTGAATGCTGCCTTTCGCAGGGTTTGCAGTCAACACAGCTTCCATCGCGTTGCGGGCGCCTTCCAAGGGGCCACGATCAAAGCTTGGAGTGATCTTCTCCATGATCTTGATGTCGGGTTCATTGTTGAAGATCGACTCAGCAATCGCACCGCGCTTTTGTACAGGAGGGTAGGGCTCAAAAATGAACATCACCACATTGCCCTTGCCGTTCAATTGATCAACCACATAGGTGGCTGTCTCTGCTGCCATCACGTAGCCATTGCTGGTGACGTTAGCTGTTAGGAGTGGGTCGGCTCCAGAGTCCATACCAAAGACGGGGATGCCAGCGTCTTTGGCAGCCAGCAACCCATTACGAATCTGGGATGGATCGACATTGATCACCATCGCATCCACCTTTTGCAGCGCGACATCTTCCATTCGGCTGACCAGGGCAGCCACGTCTCCAGAGGTGTCAATCACATCCACCTGCCACCCTTTGCTTTTGGCAGCAGCTTCAAATCCCTCCACCATGAGTTGAGTACCGGGTTGAGCCAGAAACGGGGTCAGCACGGCCACAGTGCGAGATTGGGCGAATAAGAATTGAGGAAGAGCAAGCAGGAGGATTCCCGTGAAAATGATCAGATTCCGACGCATCAGTGCCTCCGTTGGAGTTTGGAAAAGTTGGAAGAGTGCTTATCAGACAGAAGACGTCTGATGATAGAATGAAACTGGTATCGTGTGATAAGGGGAAGGAGCAGGATTGTCAAGCATTGCTGTCACAGATCTCTTAGTTTCTTAAACCCGACTCAGTCTTTTCTCGGCTTGGTAACGAAGCCACAGCACCAAAATGCTGGACGCTGAGCGAGGCAGCGACATTCCCATAACGAGCTGCTTGGAGCAGATCTTTGGTGCGTAACCACTCCGTTAGGAATCCCCCGTCAAAACAGTCACCTGCGGCGGTGGCATCCACTAATTTGACCGGAATTCCAGGGATCTGTTCTCTCAGACCATCCTGTGTAGCCAAGAGCACACCTTGATCTCCTAAGGTCAATGCGACCACTTCGACGCCCATCTTCAAATATTCATCAACAATGCTTTGTGGATTCTCCAGACCCGTCAATTGACGGGCATCGTCGAGTCCAGGCAATACGAAATCGACGAGAGATGCGACATGTTGGATGATTGCTTTCGCTCGTGAAAGCGACCAGAGCTTGAGCCGAAGATTGGTGTCAAAGGAGATTTTGACACCGTTCTCCTTGGCCAATTCAATTGCTCTCAGGGAAGCCTCGCAGGCGCTGTCACTCAAGGCAAGAGAAATTCCAGACAGGTGAAGAATCTGAACTCCCTCGAAGTGTTCCTTCTTCAAATCACCAGGACGTAAACGACTGGAGGCAGAGCCAGCTCGCCGATAGTCAAAGACGTGTCCACTTGGTCCGTGTGAAATGAAGTAGATTCCCGTGGGTGCCTCCTCATCTCGAATGATTCGGCTGGTATCGATTCCTTCTCTCTCCCAGAGTTGGAGGATCTCGTCAGCAAAGGAGTCCTGGCCCATTCTGGTGAGCATCCCTGCTTGCCCGCCCTGCCGGGCTACTGCGACAGCAACATTGGAGACGTCCCCTCCAATACTGCGAACATACTGCCCTGGCTGTTGCTCATTGAATTCGAGTAGTGGCTCCCCCAAGCAGAGTACATCAATCATTGGATTCCCCAGTGGGCAGCGCATGAACAAACTTCAGGGCATCTGCTCGGATTTGTTTGACGGCTTTTCCTGGAGAGTAAAGAGCCGATCCGATCCCTGCCCCGTTGGAGACTGCAAGAAAGTCTGCAAGATTCTCAGAGTTGACTCCCCCAGTAACGACTAGCAAGGTCCCCTTTGGCAAAACCGCTCGCAGCGCCTTGCAGTAAGATGGGCTGATCGCATCACCGGGGAATATTTTTAGAGCATCTGCACCTGCATCCAACGCTTGAAAGGCTTCTGTGGGGGTGAAGACTCCGGGTACTGAAATCATTCCCATTCGCTTGGTTGCCTTGACCACCTCTGGATTCAGATTCGGAGAGACGATCAAGGTTCCCCCAGCGTCTGCTACCTGAGGAACTTGTTCCGGCTTTAACACAGTCCCTGCGCCAATCAAAGCAGAACCACTGTAGCGTTTGGCTAACTGCGCAATACTCTGGTAAGGATCCGGTGAATTTAGAGGTACCTCTAAGATCCGATATCCAAGCTCAATCAGCACATCCCCGACCTCGTCAACTTCATGTGGGGCAATCCCTCTGAGAATGGCGAGTAAGGGGACAGGATTCAGCCAATCACTGATTGTTTTTTGCATCAAAAGCTCCTCAATGGTTGTCTCTCGGAACACCTTTACTTTGGGCAATGCGCTGATATTTCACAGCAGACTTCAAGACCATGCCCTGCGCCAGTTGATCAACATCGCGACGCTGCAGCTCCTGCCAGGGTGTTTGAGACTCAGGAATTGGGAATCCATCTTTTTCCAGCTTTGCTCTGCGGCTCGCCAACTCGGCATCATCAATGAGGATGTCAGCCTCTCCTTTCTTCAGGTCAATCCGGACACGGTCATGCATTTGTACAAGGGCTAGGCGTCCCAGAGCAGCAGCTTCAGGCGATGCAGACACGATTACTT
>CAJXNF010000420.1 GCA_913056375.1 uncultured Pseudomonadota bacterium
AACCATAAAAGCTTATTGTTGTAGGAGTACTTGATTCTTTTTTGTGGCAGTCAACCAAACATACTATTCAGGAATTAATCGAGATCTTCTTGATAAAATTCCTGTAACTTCGATGACTGTCTTGGAAGTGGGGTGTGGGAATGGAGCTCTTGGTCATACCTTCAAGATGATGAATCCATCAGCTCACTACCTCGGGATCGAGCTGATGGAAGAACCCGCAAAGCTTGCGGGACAAAAGCTTGATCATGTTTGGTGCATGGATGTTGAAGATAAACAGAATAATTTTAAGCTTCCAGATGGAGTTCAAACAATTGACACTCTTGTTTATGGCGATGTTCTCGAGTATCTGAAGGATCCACGCAAAGTTCTGCAAGAGCATGTGAAATGGCTGAGTCAGGATGGTGTCGTGGTTGCATGTATTCCTAATGTGCAGTATTGGAAAGTCATCTACAATCTGTTGCAAGGTAATTGGCCTCAGAATGGTACAGGAATTTTTGACAAAACGCATTTGCGATGGTTTACGCGAAGCAGCATCGTAGAATTATTTAAGAGCGTCGATTTAAATATAATTTCTTTCCAATCAAGAATGCCTAATTTAGATCAGGCGAAAAAGTTCACAGCACTGTTGGAGCCATGTCTAAAACAGATGGGCCTTGATTCTAGGCAGTTTTTAGAGGGTACGGCACCGATCCAGTATTTGATTACGGCTTCAAAAAAGACGGTTAATCCGATTTATATCAGCGGCTTAATGCTCAAGCCTCAAGTGGGAATGAATGAGGTCAGAATGATTCAGCCATTAAAAAGTGTCGCTAGCTTGCCGGGAGTGAGCTTGGAATTAAGCAGTGAGAATCTTCAGTTAAGATCTCTAGATGCAAGTGTTCCAAAAATAATGATCTGGCAGAGGCAGATGATGACTTATGACAGCTCGTTGCCACAGCTTAAAAAAATAATTAATGCGGGTTACATCTTGATTAGCGAGTTTGATGATGACCCCGATCATTTTCAAGGTCAAATAGATAATAATTATTTGAGCTTTCGAGGTGTTCACGCGGTGCAAGTGAGTACAGAGAGCCTTGTTCAATCAATGACAAAGCATAACCCTGAGGTGAGAGCTTTCAAGAATTGTCTTGATGTATTGCCAGTTCTTAAGTCTGAGAAATGGTTGATCAAACCACCAAATTCGAGGCTCAGAGTCTTCTTTGGTGCGTTAAATCGCGAAGCTGACTGGCAAGCATGGATGCCCTTTATCAATGACTTACTTCTCGAGAATGAGGACCTTTTTGAGTTTGAAGTCGTTCATGATGAGAGGTTTTTCCATTCTCTTGTAACTCAACGAAAGCGTTTCACTCCGACCTGTGACTACCTCAAATACAGGCAGCTTCTTTCTGATAGTCATGTGGCATTAATGCCTCTTAGAGATAATAAGTTTAATTCAATGAAATCTGATTTGAAATTTGTCGAGGCATCTGGGTATGCGGTTGCATCGATCGCTAGTCCAACAGTCTATGCTGATGTGATTCAGTCTGGCTTCAATGGTGAGGTCGTCAGCGATGGCAAAAGAGTTGCTGAAATACTGAAGTCGTGGGGGGATAACCCAGACTTGGCCAAGGCATGTGCATTGAATGCAAGGAATTGGGTTCGTTCAAACCGACTTCAATTTCAGCAGTCCACTGCCAGGCTTAACTGGTATCGGGAGTTATATCAACGAAGAGATGAATTGACCAAAGCACTTCTTCAACGTGTTCCAGAGCTCTCGCCTGAGTGAGGCTGAAGCAGTTGGGTTCGTTGTCGTTTAATTTCGCTGGTGATGTGGTTTCTAAGAAGCTGCGGATTAAGATCATCGTGCTCGCATTAGCGTGTTAGCATTAAGAGTGCTAAGTAACTTAAAATATGAATAGTCGATCAGCATTGATAACCTTGTTCAGAAAGTTTGTTTCTAAATTCAAGATTTTTGGTCTGAATAGACTATCTCGACTTCGTCAAAGTAGGCGCAGAGTGTTCCGACGTTTTGCTGTCGCGAGGGAAGAAAGAAGGCCGGCTGATGATCCCAATAATGATTGTGATTTCAAGACTTTTTGCCTGGTCATAGGCAATTCTCGGAGCGGTTCAACAATTCTTGGTTCAATTGTGGATGCTCATCCGAATGCCGTTGTTGCCAATGAAACCATGGCGTCTCAATCCTTTTGGAGAGGAATGAGTAAGAGTGACATCCTTCGTGAGATCATTGAGAACTCTTCAGCAAACTATCGTTCTGGGCGTCAGTCTGAAGACTATCAGTATCAAATTGGTGCATCTCCTGAGTCTAAATCTTCTGTTTGCGTTTATGGCGACAAGATCTGGAACCCAGCAACATTGCTCTTGCATGGAGATTATGATTTAATCTCAAGATTGGAGAACCAATTGGCTGCAAGAGTAGTGCTAATTGCTTCAATTCGCAATCCTTTTGACACGATTGCGACGATGCATAGGCGTAGTCAAGCTCCTATAAAAGATCGCATTCGTTGGTTCTTTATGCATTGCGAGGCTCTGGCTGCCATCGAAGAAAAGACGGCACAATCTGATTTCCTGATCAGTTATCATGAACAACTGATTGATTGTCCGAACGAGGAAATATCGAGAATTTGCAGGGCTCTGATGCTTCCCGTTAATGATCAGCATCTTACCAATGTTAAGCGACTTCTCTACAGGCGTCCAAGTAAAAGCGGAGCAGCACTTGATTGGAAGTTGGCTGAGGTGGAGGAAGTCTTGGAGCGTATGCAGCGGTTCCCATTCCTCACCGTATATGAGAATCAAACTCCTTGACCCCAGGATTTCTGCTTATTATGCGTAACAGGCTTTGAATCCTCTTGTTGGATTTGCCAGTCTGCTTTTTGAATGTTTCATAATTATTTCTAGATTTGTAGTGATGTTCGTTTGCTGTCTGAGTTTTGAAGTTGCTCGTGAAATGATTGAGACGAGCGAAGCTTTCAGTCTTGGAGAGGTCTCAACTCAGTTGAATCGCATCCAGGTCTTGACGTCGCGATGATTTGATTGGCGCAACGGTATTGCTTGCTGATCATCGTTTGTAATAAAACTTTTGATTGCAATATTGCGTTCGTTTGTTGTTCCATCCGTAAAGAATGAGAAAGATCCGGCATATTGAGTTCCTATGGCGGGATTCTGAGTGGTAGAACCGCCATGCAGTTCAACGTGCCTAATGCCGTCGCCTACGCGAATA
>CAJXNF010000421.1 GCA_913056375.1 uncultured Pseudomonadota bacterium
CTTCTGCCGTTGGCGTTGTCCTGCTAGCGATGTCGGTGAGCCTGTTTCTGCTGGTTGAACGGGCTACTCTATTAAGTCGATAATCATTTTTACTGGAGAGATCTTCATAGAAGCGGAGGGTTTGTTTCCTATCTCATAGAAAAAGCAAATCCTGGTTGGTCTGAAATACCCTTCCATTGGTAGGTAGTTAAATTATTATAAAATCAATAACTAAATAGATTTCCTCATCCGGCCATTCGGCCAACTTCTCCCTTATGTAAAAGGAAAGAAAACGGTTAGTTGTGTCTAGCCAAAAAGACTGGATATGCAAATCGGCGAGTTAAGATCAGAAGTAATTTGCCGAACTCACCAACGAGAACGGAAGGCACGCCAGTGATCACCAATTTGCATCTTGCGGTAGGACGATTCAACAGCGAAGGGCCCTAGGAAACCACCATTCCAGGGAAAGCCAAACGGTGCAAAAGCACGCCAGCGTTCGGATGAACCACAGAGTCCCTCTGCCACGAGCCTAGCTCCGATAGGTGCTGTGTTGACACCATGTCCCCCGAAGCTGGTGCAAGCCCAGAGATCTTTTTCGACAGGTCCAATCTCGGGCATCATATGCTCTGCGTAGCCCATCAAGCCGGACCACGAATACTCGATAGGAATGGAACCCGATTGATCAACCATTTGAGGGTAGACGCTGGCTAAATCTCGACTCATTTTTTCAGAGATACGGGTTGAGTCGACCTCTCCGAAGGCGGTGATGTCTCCACCCCACAAGAGGCGATCTCCCTCAACAATCCGATAGTAGTTGCCAGCACGACGCCCATCCGAAATGCCATCCAGCGTCCGGAGAGCCTGTTTGAGTTTCTTGCCAAGTGGTCGGGTGACTACGATATAGGTCGTGATTGGCAAAAACTTGGTTCGCAGCTTGGCAAATTCCTTTCCTCCATAGCCTCCACAGCAGAAGACCAACTGCTTGCAACGCACAGTTCCTTGCTGAGTCGTCACTTCCCAGCCAGAGGAAGTCTGGTTGAATTGCTTCATCAAGGTTTCTTCATAGATTGGCACCCCCTGCTTTTGCAAAGCTTCTCCAAGCAATAGGCAGAGTGCCAAGGCATCGAAATGAAAACCCTTTGGATCGCGCCAGGCCTGGTAGTACTTGGGGGTTTCCAGCAGGCCCTTGACCATGTCAGAGTCAAGGAACTCCAACTGGTAACCGAAATCCTTGTCCATTCTCTCAAGCGTCCTCAGTAACCCCTCTGTGTTGCTGTAAGTGGAGGGATGAAGAATACCGGAAGTGAAAGGGACATCCGCAGCGGTCAAAACATCCCTGACCATCTGATAACCCTCTCGAGAGAGATCAAACAAGCCCTTGGCCTTGACAAGACCAACCCGCTCCTCAATTTGGGCTCCCCGGCACGCCCAGCCGGGACTGCAAAAGCCACCGTGTCTACCAGAAGCACCAGCGCCAATGCGGCGAGCTTCCAGGATCAGGGTTGAGCGATTGCGTTCTGTCAGCTCTTTCGCGAGAAATAACCCCGCCAAGCCTGCTCCCACAATACAGACATCGGTCTCTACTGAACCAGAGAGAGGCTCTTCGACAGGCTGTCGCTCTGCCTGAGCTTCGTACCAGGTTGATTGGCTTTCAAAGGCAAGTGGTGCTGACATTTTTTGGTGAGAGAACGCTGGAGTTATTCGCTTTTGGGTTTGGGTAGTGGACTTGTTGATTCTGAGATCAAATCAGAATCCCTCGAGAACGATCTTACCCCGGGTCGTTTTGCTCTCAAGTTGGGCATGAACTTTTTTGAGGTTGGCAGCGTTGATTTTACCCGCAACTTCGGTCGCAGTAGAACGAATCTTTCCAGCTTCCACAAGATCAGCAACTTGATTCAGTAGAGTACGTTGCTCGTCGATATCCGGAGTGCTAAAGAGCGGTCGGGTGAACATCAACTCCCAGTGGAGTGAGATGGATTTCATCTTCAGCGGCTTCGCGTCCAATGTTGGAGGATCATCGATCAGACCAAAGCGGCCCTGTGGGGCAATCATTTCAACAATGTCACTGTAGTGCCGATCCGTTTGTGTGGTGGAAAAGACAAATCCTGGCTTACCCAAGCCCAAGGCCTCCATCTGCGGAGCCAGAGGCTGGCTGTGGTCAAGCACATGATGGGCTCCTGAATCCATGACCCACTGTTTTGTCTCTGGGCGAGAGGCAGTAGCGATAATTGTCAGATCAGTCATTGCCCTCAAGAGTTGCAGGGTGATCGAGCCAACTCCTCCAGCTCCACCAATCACCAAGATCAGCTTGCCACCTTCTACCGTTGGGCGCAGTACCTCCAGGCGGTCAAACAACATCTCCCAGGCTGTAATTGCTGTCAGCGGCAACGCAGCTGCGGCAGAATCACTCAGGTTTGTCGGCTTTCTACCAACAATCCGCTCATCGACCAGATGGAATTCGCTATTGGTCCCAGGGCGGTTGATGACCCCCGCGTAAAAAACTTCATCACCTACTTTGAAGTACTCCACTGCTGGCCCAATTGCGTTGACAACTCCTACGGCGTCATACCCAAGGATTTCCCAGCTATCCGGTTGTGGTTGACGATTTACCCGAACCTTTGTGTCGACAGGATTGACAGAAACCGCCTTGATCTCAACCAGCAGGTCTCTTCCATGTGCTACAGGTTTTTCCAGCGTGATATCCTGTAGTGCATCTTGCCGTTCAATCGGTCCGGGTTGTTGAAAACCAACTGCTTTCATGCGGTTCTCCAATTCTGAAGTGAATCATCCCTCGGTCGAGAGAAATGGGGGTTATCCAATAAGACTTAGACGAGCTTCGCGGTGCCCACAAAGAAGGGCGTTTTCAGTTTGCAGCACCATTTTCGATTATTCAAGCAGGGCTATCGTACTCTCCAAGCAAAAAAAGAGAGGATAGATAGTAATTTTTATTTATTTTTCTGATTATTTAAAATTATCTAATAAAAGATAAAATAATTTATAAATTTAAAATATTTAAAATCAATTATTTAAAAATTTTTTCTTAAATGTATTATTTTAATTGTTGCAATTATTTAATAAATGAATTATTTATGTAACATATTATTCAAGTCGGGGAATGAAAGTACTTGCTGACATTCCTCAATCGCAGAATCCGAAGAGAAGGAGACCAAATGTCATTCGCATCCAAAATTGCAAAATCAATTCAATCTCTCTCAAGCACCATTCACAG
>CAJXNF010000422.1 GCA_913056375.1 uncultured Pseudomonadota bacterium
CTGATTGTGGTGTCTTGGATTGCTTGGCTCATCGGTCGCTATACTGGCGCAACCGACATGCAAACCAATGTCATGAACCTAAAGCGAATCATTGAAGCCTGTTTACTCGGTATGCGAGGAGGGATTTTAACGGCTGTGTTGTTGGTCTCGATTGGTGTGATTAATAACGCGATCGTAACCAGCGGTATTGGTAATGGGTTTTCACTGATGATCGCTCAGTGGTCTCAAGGCTCCATCGTTTTAGCGATAGTCTTAATTGGATTGGCATCTCTGGTTTTAGGAATGGGCCTAACAGTAACCGCCTCGTATATCATTCTTGCGATTCTGTGTGCACCTGCCTTAGCAGGAATTTTGGCAGATACCATTATTACTGAAAAGTTGGTTAATGGCCTTGCTGATCCGATGCAGGCCGCACTTTTTATGCTCGTTGAGAGTCCTCATGTTGCGAAAGTAGCAACGGGAATGACAATGGAGGAGGCTTCCAGTTTGATGTCAGCTGTCCCTTTTGAAGTGGCCATGACAATGCGCCCGATGCTGGTGGACGCTGAGGTACTGACAGGCTTTTTGCTCGTAGCACACCTAATCATTTTCTGGTTGAGCCAAGACAGTAACGTGACTCCACCAGTTTGTCTGGCCGCCTTTACTGCAGCTGGAATTGCAAAGTCCCCACCCATGGCAACAGGGTTCCAGGCTTGGAAAGCTGCCAAGGGGTTGTATGTCGTTCCCTTACTTTTCGCCTACACACCTCTCGTTAACGGTACTGCCTTAGAAATTTGCCAGATTGGTTTTTTTGCTTTGTTCGGGATCTATGCAACAAATGCAATGATTGCACGGTACGCGGAAGGACCGATGGCAATTTGGTATTGGCCCGTCTTAATCATTGGTGCTGGGCTATCGTTCTGGCCTCTCAATTTACTATTTAATATTTTAGGGGCGATTGCCGTGCTGGCTATTATTTTCCATAGCAACCGATGCAATAAGGTTCACTCTCAGCACTGATCAAAAAAGTGTACTCAATCTTCTGTCCCAATATGCACAGCTTCTCCAGTTACCCAAAAGTAGAATTAAAACCACGTTCTCACTCTCTCAATCCGAGATTACAGGAACTACATCTACCAATGGTTGCTCTTGAAAACTTTCTAGCATCTACCAAGGAAATCAGTGTTCAAGAGCTAGAATACGTTCCATATCAACGGCTTGTTCTGGCCCATCTTTTAGATGAAGAATGCGGTGGCTCACTCAAAAAAATCCTCGT
This sequence comes from uncultured Pseudomonadota bacterium, assembly GCA_913056375.1. Taxonomy (GTDB): domain Bacteria; phylum SAR324; class SAR324; order SAR324; family NAC60-12; genus JCVI-SCAAA005. The sequence continues at coordinate 1,256 of CAJXNF010000422.1, forward strand.
CGAAACGTTGCATGACCGAGCAACCGGAGCTTTGGAAATCAGTACTCCTCCCGACCTCCACAAAGACGATTTGATCAAAATTTCCACGGCAGTCAGTCACTTGGTTGGCTTACCAAATTTCGACTCCATGAGCGGGAAGTACTACGCCTGCTTCGATGTAAAAGACACTGACAGCAGTGACTCCTACCTGCGTCAAGCTTACAGGCTTTTTACCCTGCATACTGATGGGACTTATGTGGACGAGACAACCGATTGGGTCTTGATGCTCAAGCTCAAGGAAGAAAATGCAGTTGGAGGCGAAAGCAGACTGTTACACCTGGACGATTGGGAAGAAATGGAAATCTTTGCGGAGCATCCTTTGGGACACACCCCTATGGAATATAAATCTCCTCCCAGCAAAAACGTATCAATCTCTGTTCAGCGTCAGACATTTTATCAGCGCAATGGTCGGCCCTGTCTCTGTTTCATCGACCAGTTCGCTTATCCACACACCATCGAACAAGCCCTCTTTCTGAGAGACATGTCTCAGTCAATGGAAAATTCTCCAAAAACCCTCTCCATCCCATTGCCCACCGGACACATCCTATTGATCAATAATCACTTTTGGGCACATGGCAGAGAGCCCTTCAAAAAACATCTGCAGCTCTATCGGGAATTATTGCGCCAGCGCGGTGCTTTCAATGAGCAGGTTTAAAGAATTAAACAAAATCTGATTCAGAAAAATGGTCATCTTCACAACACACCGAATTACTCTGGCTCTCCTCCAAGCTTTCCCGATTCCTATTCCACCTGACTCCCACCAAGCATAGTTTACTTTGCAAACCCACGGGTAAAAGAAGTCCGTATTATTTAAATTTAAAAGATTAATTTTTTCATTGAATTTTTGTATTTTGACCAAAATCCCCTAGTGTCAGTTGACTCTCTCCGTTTTACTAGGTAGAAGTTCTTTCAAATCATCAATTGAAAAGAATTAAAACTTATCATTAACAAACAACTAAAATTGTAAAGGAGATTACTGATGATCAAGCCAACCCATATCAAAAAAAGTATTTTGCTCCTCATTCTTTCTAATCTAGCAACGATTCCTGTGATTTACGCAGGCGACACTCCCTCAGTTGAAGGAACAAAGATTTATTTTGTTAATATTCAAGATGGCGATGTCGTCAAAAGCCCTTTCAGTGTCCAATTCGGTCTGAGTTCTCAGATGGGAATTGCTCCAGCCCTAGTAGACTGGCCTGACACTGGACACCATCACCTAATCATTGATGCTCCCACCCCTGACCCAAACAAAGCAATCCCCAGTAAAAGCGAGAATCATATCCACCTGAGTGGCGGTCAAACAGAATGGGAGGTTGAACTCCCATCAGGTCAGCACAAGTTGCAACTGATCTTGGGAGATTACTCACACATTCCTCACGACCCACCTGTACTTTCGGAAGTCATCACCATCACTGTGGAGTAAGGAAATGAAACTCTCAGTAGGTAGCAAATTACTCTTGCTGATTACGATTGGAGGAGGATTAGCTTTGACGTTGATGGCGGTTGTCTTGATTGGAATGGAACTGAACAGGGCAGACCAACGCTTTCTCCAGCGCTATCAAGGCCTCTCTGATTTGATGTCCACTGAACTCGCTCCGGCACTCCATCTTTCAGACGAACGAATCATTGGGAAACGCATCCAAACCTTTTTGAGTGTTGCCAAGGATGACCTTGTGTTACTGCGAGCCTACGATCTCGAGGGTGCTCAGATTTATGAGTATGGAAAAGCCGACTTTGAAACCCAACTCAACCAACTGATCTTGAATCGATTGCCAACTCTCGAGACTGGGCAAATTGTGATTGAGCAGAGTGAGGCGAACTTGATCCTTCTCCAGCCAGCCCGACTCGCCAGTGATGAAATAGCCGGCTATGTAGGATTAATCTGGAGTCGTCTGGAACTACAAAATCAACGCG